>QMNL01000019.1 GCA_003647755.1 Candidatus Coatesiibacteriota bacterium | reverse complement strand
GGCGTGAAGGTGGAGGGGGCGGTTTACTTTGCTTTCGGGCCTGAGAGCCTGGACTGGCTAGTCTTCTGGCCGTGGATGACGTTCGTCCCGACGCCGTATTTCGAGGGGACGCTCTGGTCCGGCGTCTCATATCCTAACCTCCCCTCGACGATGCACACGATCCCAGAAAACCTCGCCCCCGGCAGCTACCTATGGCTCGGTGCAGTCCTGAACGCCGACGGCTCATTCGCGTCCGACATCGCCCTCTGCCCCGTTACCATACAGGCCGCCGGCCGTTGACAGTTGCCGGTTGGCCCTGAGACAGGTCAATCGGGGATTCTCATTTGCTAAGCTGGAAGGCACGTTCACATGCCATTCCAGGACTTGATCCACGAAGTTCACGAAGGGCCACTAAGCTCCTTCTTCGTGTGTCTTCGTGCCCTTCGTGGATTCCTTCAGTGCTCAGCCGAAGCCGGGCGATGAGGCGTCGCGCAAAAGCCTCTCTTCAGAGCTTGCTCTTGACCGCACCAACCTTGCCATTCATCGTGAGCTTCTTGTCGCGGCGCTCGTCTATCTTGATCGTGGTCGAGACGCGCACGACCTCGTCGGAAAAAAGCGAGCTGTGCATCTTGGCCGCAACCGCGAGAACCTCGTCTAGCTCGCCCTCAATGACGGTCGCCATCGGCGTCAGCTGATACTTAACCCCGCTTTCCTCCAGCACACGCAGGCTTTTGGCGACGAACCGGCTGAGGCTGGGCGATCCCGTGCCTAACGGAACAACTGTTACAGAGCAAACTACCATCTGCCATTCCTCCCTTGAGATCATCCATTGATTTGAAGCGTTTCCAGAATCATACCACCTCAAAGAACCGACCAAGACCAGAAATTCAGTCAGACACCCTCTGAGATGAACTGCCGAACTGCCGAGTGGTCAATGAGGCGCGACTTATAGCCCTTAACTTTGAAGGAGGTGAGGATCGCCTTCTCGGTCAGGAACTTGGCTTCCGTCGCAGCCTCACGCAGACCCTTGCCGAGCACGAGCAGCGAGAGGAGGGACGCTGAGTAAAAACAGCCAGTCCCGTGGACGGGGCGCTTGCGGGATGATGATGCGAGCTTGGTCTGCTCTGGGATGAAGTGGCCTTCTGAGCCATCGAAGAGAAAATCCTCGCCGCCAAAGCGACCGCTGCCAGTGATCACGACCGACCTGGGGCCAAGTTCGCAGAGCCTTTTGGCGCACTCCGGGAGGTCTGCGCGGCTGTCGATTGCGCTTCCGGCGAGAAGGCCGGCCTCATCAACATTGGGCGTGATGACGTCCGCCATAAGCAAAAGTTTCTCGCTCATCGCAAGCCTTCCCTGAGCCGTTATCAGTTGCTTGCCGGCCGATGAATGAAGGATCGGGTCTACGACTAGAATACCGTTAAAACGAGTTTTAAGCACGCTTTCGAGCACGTCGATTGCCGCCTCATCGCCAAGAAGGCCTGTTTTGATCCCCAGGACCTTACACGACTCCAGCGTCATCTCGAGCGACCTGCGCATCACATCGGTGCTACAACACGACACATCCACGACCGAATCTGGCGTCTGAACGGTGATCGCCGTGGGAATCCCCATGCCATAAAGGTCGAAAAGGCCGAACGTCTTGATGTCTGCCAGAAGTCCTGCACCGGCGGTGTTGTCCAGTCCCGCAAAGGAAAGGACATAACGCCTCTCTGCATCGCCGCGCTCGCTCTTGGGCATACCGGCCGGCACGTCAGGACTTGGCCTTGTCACGTTCCTTTGAGCGCTGTTCATCTCTCCTCGAGGAATGACTGCGGCTGGGCGGCAACCTGTCCGCCTCACCCCTTTGGTAGTATCGCACGGTGGGATAGGCTAGCTCGATGTCGTCGTGCTCCGCAAACCTTGCGAGTATCTCCTCCCACAAGCGGTTCTCAGACGTTCTGCGCTGTCTGGGCCGCGTTAAATAGCGGACTGTCAGCCTGATACCGTTGTCCTGAACCTTAATATATACAATGGGCTTCAGATTGCGGAAGAATATCATGTATCGCTGTGCCGCCTTTTTGAGCTCTCTCCTGGCCTCCTGCGACGTGTCGGCGAGCACGCGAGCCGCTATATCTTCAAGGATCGATTTGGTCTTCTGCCAATTGCTCTCGAAGGTAACAACGACAGAGAGCTCGTTCCATATGAAATTGAAGTCCTTAGTGTAGTTGGCAAGGGGCTCGCTGAGGACTTTGCCGTTCGGGACGTGGACGAGCCGGCCGGAGCTCTGGTCAGCGTCAACCCAGTTGCCGACCTCAACCAGCGTGAACTCAAAGAGCTTGATGTCGATGACGTCGCCGGTATAGCCAGAGACCTCGATCCTGTCACCCACCCTGAAAAGCCGTCTTGAGTGGATAAACACCCAACCGGCCATGTTTGCGACTAGGTCTCTCACTGCGAGCACAAGTGCTGCGGCCACCAGGCCCAACAGCGTGGCAATTGAATGAAAAGTGTCTGACCAAAGCCAGGCCAACAAGACTATGGCTAGAACCGTAAGCAGAGACGTTGTTCTCCGGCGCCACACGTAGGCCACGGTCGTGTCGGTAACACGTTGGTGTATCAGGCTGAGAACGAGCATCCGCAGCAAGACAAAGACCGCGATCAAGGCAATTGATACAAGGACCTTGCCCTGAAAGGAGGCCCGCACGGACCACCAATTGAACGCGTCCGAGGTAACCTGACCGAATGACATTACCTTCTTCTCACCCCGAGATGCGCTGGCTGTTCACAGACTTAGGGACGGCCCCGGCTTCCCGCCACCTGGCAGACCTTTATGCTCATCATGCTTGGTGACGAATGCAGCGGATCACAGTAAAATCACCGAGAGGGCAAATGTCGATTCGCGCTCGCCAGGCTGCCCAGCTCTTGATGCAGTCCCGCATAACACTGCACAACCTACTTCACACCCTTTTTCAGCACGGACCTCAGCCCCTTTATGGCACAGTACTCGCCGCACATCGTGCACACATCCTCGACATGTGGAGGCGATAAGGCCCTGACCTCGTCGAACCGACTCGGATCAAGCGCAACCTCTTTCTGTCTCTCCCAGTCAAGCTCACCCCTCGCCTCGGCCATTCTGCGGTCCCGGTCCAAGGCACCGGGAACGCCCTTTGCTATGTCCGCCGCATGCGCCGCTATTTTGGTGGCTATGACACCCGCGCGAACATCGTCAACCGTCGGCAGACCCAAGTGCTCTGACGGCGTTACGTAGCAGAGATAGTCCGCACCTGCAGCTGCTGCAATGGCCCCGCCGATGGCGCAGGTTATGTGGTCCCAGCCAGCGGCGATGTCCGTAACAAGGGGGCCAAGCACGTAGAACGGCGCACCATCGCAGAGCTTCTTCTCGAGTATGACGTTCGCCTCGATCTCTGGGATCGGGATGTGGCCCGGACCCTCGATCATGCACTGGACCTCGGCATCGAGCGCTCGCTTATGCAGCTGGCCGATCTTCAGAAGCTCGGCTATCTGGGCGCGGTCCGAGGCGTCTGCCAGCGAGCCGGGCCTCAGGCCGTCGCCGAGGCTCAAACAGACATCGTATTTCCTGGCTATGGACAACAGACGATCGAACTGCTCGAACAGGGGGCTCTCCTGCTCGTTGAAGAGTATCCAGCTGGCCAGAAACGCCCCACCCCTGCTTACTATGTCCGTCATACGGCCCTGGTCTATCATCGTCTGAACAACGTCCAAAGTAACCCCGCAGTGAACGGTAATGAAGTCAACCCCGTCCCTGCAGTGCGTCTCGATTGCATCGAACATATCGTCAGGCGTCATGTGGACCACACCCTCCCTCAGACGGGCAGCCGAAATGGCCGCATCGTAGATGGGAACCGTCCCGACGATAACGTCGCTCGCTCGCAGCACGGCCTTCCTGACAGCGCGGAGGTCGCCACCCGTGCTCAGGTCCATCACCGTGTCAGCGCCCGCCTCAATAGAGACCTTGACCTTCTGCACCTCCTGCTCGATGTTGGCGCGGTCCGTGGAGGTGCCGACGTTAGCATTGACCTTGGTCGTCAGGCCAGTGCCTATACCACACAATCGCCTGTGTTCACGGGATGTGTTGCACGGGATCACGATCTGGCCTGATGCGACACGCTCTCTTATCACATCAGGGTCCAGGTGCTCCTCTGTGGCCACCTGCAACATTTCAGGGGTCGTGTGCCCCTTCCGCGCCTCAGTTATCTGCGTCATCTTCTCGTTCGGATTCCTCTACCATTATTATATTCCCTCTAGCCCCTTCAATGGACACCTCAAAATGGGTGGCCAAACGTCTCAATCAAAAAAGAAGGGCGAGGCACAATCACGAACCTCACCCTTCGCTGAGTTGGTCTCTGTCTAGTTCAAGTTATCTGTGAACCTTAGGCTGCACAAACGCCAACGGATAACTCGTCCTGTTGGTAAGGTCTGTTATGGCGCCATACAGCAGGTATTGGCCATTTTCCCAGATAACCGTGCCTCGACCGTTTATCTTCGTCGCGGTGGAGAACAATATGTCCCTGACGTCTATAAACCACATGTTGTTAGGCGCAATCTCGTGATCGGCTATCCCGACGAGCTCGCCCATGCTATCAAACAAGTTGACGACCACCACGCCGTTCTCGTCGCCCTTGTTAGTAACCGCCAGCCAGCTGTCAACGCCATACTCGTCATTGATCGACCAATACGGAATGAACATCGACTGGCTATGCTTCGCCTCGAAGTTGATGGCGAAGCCGGTGTTGAACGTATCACTGTGGATGATACCCCAAACGTTCAAGAGCGGATTGGCGACGCCCATCGAGATGGTGCCACTGCCGCTACCGTGCGGGACGGATGTCTCACTCAGCTTCAACATCCCCGAGCTGTAAAGACCTCCAAGCTGTGTTTGAGCAGCACCCACGACGTCGCCGTTGAGGTCAAGCAAACTCACAATTGCAGGACCTGGGCTCTCCGTCAGGTTAGTTACTACCAGCCACGTATCCAGCTGCTGCGAGGCGCCGGTGATGTTGATGGTGAAGTGTGTGCCCTCCGGCATCTGCACTATCGTCTCGCCGTCCGAGAAAACGAAGTAAAAGCTGTGCACACCCGCAGTAAGGAACGTCCGGTACGAGTAACGACCATCATAGGGTTGGCCCTCCTCAAGGGTCATCTGGCGGTTCTCGCCATCGATAACGATGATCGCCGAGACCGGCGGATCGCTGTCCTCATCGTAGTAATCAATCGAGAACGTTACAGCATCCAACGTCGTTGGCGCCTCGGGCGAGATCGCAAAGTTGCTCAAGACCGGCGGCGCCTTGTCCACGGACTTCGTTTGAGGCCTCCAAGACCGGGTCCCGACAGCCAACGAGCCAGACTTCAGTGCGAACCCGTCGTGCGCGGCCTGGCGAATCGCATCAAGGTCAACGGCCTTCCCTTTCCTGGCCGACAGTGAGCCCGCAACGAGATGAGAGATGTCGCCCAGACCTTCTGACGCAGCTCCCGGCAAATGGGAGAGCTCGGGACCACCTCTAACAATCAGCCCGCCGCGACGACTCTCGCCGCCAGACTGGTATGCCCAATACGGCAAGTCTGCGGACAGAGAGAATGGCTGATTGAAGCTTACCTCATAGGCTTTGCCGGTATCCGATACGATCATACCCCAAAGCGCTAGTATCCCACGTTCCCAAGTCAGAACGGCGGAGCCGGCCGACTCGGGGACATTAATAACGTCACCAATCCAGAGCGGCTGAAGCGTCCGAGGCTGAACGGTGAACGTCGTCGCACCAACCGGGTTGCCATCGAAATCGTAGAAATCAACGTGAAGATCAACAAAACTCCCGCCAATGTTGTTTATGGCAAGCAGCGTGTCTATCGTGGACTCGCTGGAAACCTGCCAGTAGGGCAGATAGGACCTCCTGATCTGCGGGTCCTTGAGCGTCATGGAGACGGCCTGCGTCTCGGCATTCTTCAGCATCGCCCACACCGCTATCGAGCCGCGGTCCCAAGTAACCTTCGCACATCCAAAGTGCGACAACTGATCATCAAAACGCTCCGAGAGGTCAATCTTGACCTGCTCGCCCGGGGCTATGGTGTGCGATATTGTGTCAATCTCCGTGCCCAGCCCAGCATAGAGATGCACAACCACGTCCACCGACGATGACAGCTGGCTGGTTCCCGCATTGCCGATCACGATGGTCGTGTCCTGCCCTGTCGAGTTCCTAACCTGCCAATACGGGATGTAAATCCCCGGCTCAACGATGGCCGGGCCGCTCAGCGACTCACTCGGCTCCTTGGGGAACCTTGTCGATGACCCATCATCATCAGTTGCCTCGAAGTAGAAGGAGTGGTCATCACCCAGCCCGATCTGGGTCCCGCTTATCGTTCGTGCGTAAAGCCCATCGGTAATGATGCCCTCCTCAAGAACCAGATCGAACCGCGTCCCATCCAGCACGAGCGCCACCTCGCTCGGTCTGACGCCATCGGGGTCCGCGTAGTGGACAGAGAAGACAAAGTCAACGTCACTGTCGCCGGAAATCGGCGAGACCTTGCCTTCCGAAAGTATCGGGATCGCATTGATCTGAGGACCATGGAACGGCTCCAGAGGAGGCGCAGGAAGCATCGTAGCCCCGCTGGCCGTGTCCTCGAAATCGAAGTAATAGATGTGCGAACCGTATCCTATCAGGTCGCCCGCCACCGTGTATCGGTAAGTGCCGTCCGAATCGAAATCGCTGTACAGCGACATCTGGTGAGGCACACCGTCAATGACGACGTTTGCCCTAGCCGGCGGCTGGTCATCTATGTCCTTGTAATGGACGGAATATATGTAATCGTCAGAGGTGTCGCCGCTTGCGGGCGTTATTGTTCCATCCTCGAGAATAGGCGAATTGTTGACAATCAGGTCACTCAGCTCACCCGCTACTGGGCACTTGACCCATTCGTTGACGGAGTACTCGAACTCGAAGTGGTATGTATGGGTGCCTACGCCAAGCTCCTCACCCGTCGTAGTATAGGTATAGGTCCCATTGAACGGCGTCTGGCCCTCGCCGGTAGGCTCAGAAAGCGCATGAGCCTCCCCGTCTATATAGACGAGAGCCGAGACCGGCGGATCGTCGTCAGGGTCAGAGAAATTCACTGAGAACACAAACTCCTGGCTGAAGTCGCCGTAAACCGGATCGACCCCCGCATTAGTCAGGTCCGGCTTGTTATCAATGACCGGACCCGAGAACTGGTCTTCAGGTGCCCCGGCCGGCAACAACACGGGAGTGTTGCCCACCCAATTGCCATCTGTGAACTCAAAGTAATAGCTGTGTTCACCCTTGGACAGCGTGAAATCCGTATAGTATTCGTATTCACCGTTGGAGGGAACACCGACCCCTGTGAACACCATCCTGTGAGCCTCACCGTCGATATAAACATTAGCGTCCAGCGGCTCATCGCCATCCGCATCAAAGAAGTGCACGCCGAAGCGGAAAGACTGGTCGCTGCCACCGATCGAGGGCGAGACCGAAGGACCGGTCAGCACGGGCGGAGTGTTGAAGCCCCTGTTGGCTATCCGGTAGATGTTGCCATCCCAACAGCCAAAGAACAGCTCACCCTCTCCATACTGCTTGGCTGTGTACTCCCCGCCGCCCTCGCTGCTAAGCGGCGCTATCGACACGCCAGATATCCACACCTTGCTTCCAACGTTCTCCCACCAGGTCAACTCGCCCTCTTTGCGCGCGACGAAATCAGGATCGGTAGGCGCCCGGACTGCGTAAAGCTTCGCATCGCTCGCCCCGAAATAGACCACTCCCGCAGAGTCCACGGTAATCGAGCCGAATATCGAGCCGCCCGGGACGTAGGACCAGCCAAGCTCTCCGGTGTTTTTGTCGATCGCATAAAGCGCATCTGACGCGATATAGACGTATTGGCCGTCAATTGCAGGCGAAGAATACTGCACGGGAGCGCCCGTGTCGTACTTCCATACCATCTCCGGCTCAAGACCACCGACGGTGAAGTCATAATCAAGCCGATAGAGGCAGTGATCGAACGACCCAATATAGACAGTATCCACGTTCCCATTGGTCTCCACCGAGGGCGAGCTGTTGACCATGCCGCCCGTCTCGAACGTCCAGACCAACAGACCGGAGGAGTTGATGGCATAAACGTAGTTGTCGTAAGAGCCAAAATAGACAGTAGAGTCGGTCCCCTCGGCCGCAGTGCACTGCACCGCACCGTGCGTTGGAAGGTCATACGACCAATTGAGCGTCCCACGTCGCCCATTGATGGAGTAAAAGGTTCCGGAGTAAGAGCCTATATAGACATCTCCGTTGACCCCAACACAAGGAGAGCTGTCCGCAATGTTGGCAGCGCTGAATATCCACCTCAGCTCGCCTGTCCAAGTGTCAAGCGCAAAGACCGTCCCGGACCTCGAGGCAACAATGATGCTCCTCTCCTGCCCAAGAGCTGGCGTGCAATCCACGTAGTCGCCCGTGTCATATTGCCACAGGACGTGCGAGAAATCGCTCGCTATCGCATAGATCCTGCCATCGCGGGACCCGGCAAAAATGGTCGATTCAGACCCCCCGATCACCGGGGTGCCCTTGAGGGGTTGGCCTATATTGAGCGTATCCATAACCGGCATCGTGGGCCCAAACGCCTCGTTCTCCAGCGAGTTATTGTCCTGATAGCGATTGAAAGACGGCCACTTCGCGATTGTGGGACCCACATACTCAAACTCGGGAGCCCGCGCCCTCGCGATGGCCGGGGGCGGATTCCTCTCAACATCAGCATTGCCGGGGTCGGACGTCAGGACGCCGTGGCTCCTGGGCTCGTTGTAGAAGGGCATCTGGCCCTCGTAGTAGAAGTCAAACCAGAACGTGTGCTCCCCGTACTCCGTGTACGTTGTTGTGTAGGTGTAAAGCCCGTCAAACTGGGACCCATTGCCCGGCAGAAGCTCCATGTTATGCTCAACGCCATCGATGTATATGTGGGCATTCAGCGAGCCCACCACCCCGGTATTTATGCCGGAGACGCGACGCTCCGGGTCGAAGAAGCGGATGCTATACGTGTAAACCCCAGGCGGCCCAACCGCCGGCGTTACCTTCCCATCACGCAGAAGCAGCGTAAAGAGCTGGCCGTATTCAGGCAACCTCGTAGTGCAAGGCTCAACATCATCCCTCGGCCAGTCCGGATGAACCGCCGTCGGATTGTCCGTGAACTCGAAATGGAAGCTCGGCGTGTCGTTCGTCGTGGTCATGTGGAACGAATACCTATCCTCCCAGGGCACAGAAGAGTTGCCTATCACGGAGTCCCCACGCATCGTATATGCTATGTTGTCCAGATAGACGTCCGGAACCTGCGGCGAATCCTCATCCGAATCATAATACCAAACCGACAGGTCAAGAACGCTCTTGTTGGGCCTAGATATCGTCCCATCAAACGTAACATCCGTCTTGACGAAATATAGCTCGGGACACATATTCGGCCCCGCATAGACCTCCGACACAATTGGCGCGTTCTCCCCAAAGCCATCCTCGGTCTCAAAGAAGTAGTTGTAGCAGCCGTTTTGGTTGTAATAAATGTATTCCCGCAGTGCCGGGGCCGCAACCGAGCCATCGGACACATACTCGTATGTCCCGAGTCGCCGATCGTCATCGCCCGTGTCGAGCTGATAAACCATCCCCTCCCAAATACCCCACGGCGGACCGTAGCTGTTGTAGTCGCTAGGAGGCCCAGCAGGGTTGGGGTTGTCCGGATCAATGTGGAAAGGCGGGTAGCCCAGATCGGGATTATCATCTCGCCAAAACGTGTAAAACCCGTCAACATAGAGAATGATCGGGTTCTCAGGATGTGGGACCTCCCTATCATAGACCCCTACCGAACCACAATCCGGGTCGAAATAGTCAATATTATACGTAAACACCGTCGGCACACGGCCCATCCGGTTGTCCTCGGTGTAGCCTACCTTTGGGTTCACATCCGCAAACCGGAACCGGCCCACAACGTTTTCCTTTATCTTCATCACCCAGCCAGTCTCGTAAAGATCGCCGCTCATCGGGTCCTCGTTGCGGCCATCGCCACGGACGTAAACGTAGCCGCCCGAGATTATTGGTGAACAGACAATCGTCATGTTGTCGTGGGGAAAGACCTTCTCGTGAAACGGCGCCTTCTCAATGCCACGGTGATTCTCCATGCTCGCCGTGTGGTATCGGAAAACAACTTGACCGGCCAAATAACCCAGCAAATCGTTGTCCATGGAAGAGATGACCTCTAGCCAACCATCGCTCGTTACAGTCCAGATCAGCCCCTTGCCGTCTAGAACCGGTGACGGGGCCACCTCGTAGCTGCCGCCCGGCGCAAAGTTCCACCGCCCCGGCGGTTGATCGGCTTCGCAAGATGTAACCCACACCAGCTGACCTTCAGTCTCGCCGAAGTAGTTCTTGGTAGGGTCCATCCCTGTCGTAATATCGATCGCATATAAGGAGCGGTCGCTTTGAACGTAAAGGGTGTCATTTGAGATGATCGGCGTGGAAGCAGCCGGTCCGTCTAGATCGTAAGACCACCTCAGCCCCGCTGTGTACTTCCGGGGGAAGGCGCCGACGGGCATCCCGGGGTATGGAACGTCCGGGCCGATAATGTACTCGTCGTTGTTGTCTATCCAAATTGGTTGAGGCGGATCATCCTGGCTCCAACCCAAAAACTCCCAGTCATGGTCATCATACCAGGAATCCTCGATGCACAGAAGAGTGCCAGCCGGATCACAGATGTAGATTGTGGACGTCGTCACGCCAACGTGATTGTACTTCACCGGCGGTGGAGTGCCTTCCGGAGCGCCCGGGGGCGGCTCGCCCTCAACCCTGTCCTTGTTGAAGGACCACCCCATTCTCGGCACAACTACCGGCGAACCAGTTAGCGCGGAGCCCGCACTGCTCACCGCGTATGACCACTTCAGGTTTACAGCAGGATACTGCTCTGGCGGAACCGGCGGCGGAGGAGGCGGATTCAAAGTGGGTGGCGGAGACCAAGTAGTCGCTGTAATCGTGTGCATCGCATACAGATTGCCATCCTTGCCGGGAGCGTATATCGTTCGGGGCTGAACAACGCCCTTCCAGTATGTGCCCGAGCCCGGCGCGTCGCCAGGCGTATAATCCCAATACGTATATTGGGTTGTGCTGAGCGCCGGCGAGCCGCCCACATCAGCGTCCAGCGGTGTCTGTCCGTACAGGCCATACCACCAGTCCATGTCCCCCTCATTATAGTCGCCAAAGGCATAGGTAGTGAACCCATAACCGACGGAAGTGCCGCTCCTGTTCCCAAAGACATAAACTCGCTGATCGTTGGTATCTATTATGATGTCCGAGGCATCGGCTCCGCCAGCCGAAAATGCCGT
>QMNL01000018.1 GCA_003647755.1 Candidatus Coatesiibacteriota bacterium | reverse complement strand
TGCCTTGGCGGAGACCAATTTCAACTGGCAGAGATCGCGAGAGATGATCGACGTGAACCCCGAGTTCTTCGCGCTGCGGACGAGGTCTCGCGATGAGATTCTGCCCTGGGCGCACATCGCGTCAGGCGTCCCAGAGGACGAGCTTTGGCGGCGACTCGAGCCTTACCGGGCTCAGACCCAGCGGCGGACAGTCCGGGCACAGCTGGCAAACCTGACCGACCCGCAAGCGTGAAACTCAGAGAGCGTGCCTCAGCACAACCACCTGAATTTTGGACGGCAAGCTACTTCGACTGAACTGCACCTCGGAAGAGCCGGCCTGAAGGACGTTGGGCTTTCCGGCCGTGAACTTGTCAACCGACGCGAGGTCGAACCCAACCTTGGGCGTCTTGAAGTGCATCGGGATGACAACCCTCGGCTTGAGCTTCTCAACCACCTGCCATGCCTCGTCAGCATCGATGGTGAACGTGCCGCCGACTGGCGCAAGAAGCACATCGACGTTGCCCAGCGCAGCGACGGTCGCATCATCGAGGAGGTGGCCCAGATCGCCCAGGTGGCAGACCCTCATGCCATCAACGTTCAAGCAAAAGACTATGTTGTTACCCCGCTGCGACCCTCTGCTCTTGTCGTGAAACGTCGCTATCCCATCTATCGACACGCCTTGCGCCTCGTGGTGCCCAATTGTGTCCACAACCGTTGGGTTGCCGACCAGACCGTCAACGCCGTCGTGATCAGCGTGCTTGTGGCTCACGGTTACGAGGTCGAAGCGCTCGCGAATGGGCGCATATTTTATCGCGCCCCCGAACGCGTTCGGCCGGTAGGGATCGGTGAGTATTGCCTTCCCGTCGCTCGACGTGATGGCGAATGCTGAGTGGCCAAGCCATTTGATCTTCATTTTTTACCTCCCAGGATGAAATTGAGACGTCAATGCTCCACAAGGCCGACTGCGATCCGGTCCACGTAGAGGTCGCAGGCAGCCATATACTCAATTAGTATCTCGTAATCGACGAGGCCCGGGTGATAGAACTTTATTGTAAAGTCACGATATTCGTCTGCACGTCTGAAATCCTTGGCATATACCGTCCGCCGCGCTCCCTTCTTTGAGCCAGAACCCCGGATGCTGTCGCCCTCAATGCGGATGCTCGCAAGGTTAGCGTCGCGATCCTTGGGCAACCTTGCAGCACGTATCCTGACGCTGAGCTCGTAGTCGCCGGCCGGAAGCGGTGGGCATCTCAGCCTGATCGGGACCCTACGACCGCCCTCCTTGCCGAGGAAGACCGTCTTGCCAGACGCAGAGCCCTTGTCCTTCACGATTTTGGCCAGCTGTCGTGAAAACTGATTGGCATGGGCGACGAAGAGGCAGTGCGATTCTCTTGTCTTGCCAGAAGGAGGGACGAGCTTGATGCTTCTAGTCCGCGCAAGGACTTTCCGCTCAGCAGCCCGCCATTTGGCCGCCTCAGGCTCATCCCCAAGGACCTTGCATACCTCAGCCAGCCTCTTGATGGTTTCAAAGTGAGCACTGTTAAGCTTGTGCGCAGCGAGATACTCGCGCCTCGCGGCGTTGAAGTCGGCCATCTTTTTCTGCTGGGCCTCGCCCATAACGAAGTGAGCGTCGGCGTTTTTTGGGTCTCGTTTGAGCAGTGCATTTATCGATCTCAGGACAGGGAGTATGTCCTTGCTTCTCTTGGATTTGGATATGTGCAGCACACGGCAAAGCTCCCAGATCGCCCTTCGGTAGTTGCCCTCCAAGGCGTATGATTGGGCAGTTAGCCTACCAAGAGTGATGTCGCCCCAGTGTCGGGTCTCTGCGCGCTTGAAACACGCCCTAGCCTCCTGCGTCCGACGCTGCTCAAGGTACACCCTGCCTAGGTAGATCACTGCCTCGCGGTTCTTTGGGAACCGGGCAACGAGGCGCTCCATCTGCCTGAGAATCCGCTTTGGGTCGGCCTTGCTCGTTTTGATTAGGTCGCGCATGTATATCTGCACCAGAGGCCTAATCGCCTGCGACCACGTGCTGTAGTAGAAAAGGGCTTCCTCAAGGCCCTGTATCGCCATCGCCGTGTTCCCGAGCCCAGCGTAGGCCAACGACCTGCGCAGCAGCATGTTGTTGTCCATGTAGAAATGCTCGGCCTGGTCAACGATGCTTATGACCTTCTTGCGCAGCGCGTCTCGGCTGCCCCTAGACAGGCCCTTGTCGAGCTGCGCCCGTATGCTGTAAACATGAGCGAGGTATAACCAGACCTGTCCGTCGCCGAGTGTTACCCTCTTGGCAGTCAAGAAAAACTTCTCAGCCCGCCGGAAAACTGTCATAGCCACCCTCAAGGGCTTTTTGCGCCTGCGGGCCACCTCGGCCATTCTGACGGCCTGATTCATGTTGCGCTTGCCCCATTCCAGGTTCACCTGTGTTAGAAACGGACGCATGGCGGTTTGGCAAAGCCATAGCGTTACCACGATTATCGCTAGCTGGGCGAGCCTTCTCATCGCCGCCTCACGTCCCTCGGCGCAAGAGCATCTGCTTGGGCCACCTATGCCTCCTCCTGCCTAATAAGCCTGCCGATCCCTATCCCCACATAACCGGAAACCATCAGGGCAAACAGCGCAAAGACCGCAAACGCCGTCAAGGCCGGGACACTGTTCGTTCCAGCCAGAAACGCCTCAGCAAGAATCATTGCGCCAGCCGCAGGAATGGCCCGAAGCCAAGATACCGTCCCGTCTCGTCTGAACGCTGCCAGGATGACCAGGCACGCGCCGATGGCCCATGGGAGCGCCTGGCCGTAGGTCATGTTGATGCGGGCCGGCACAGACCAGATGATTGGCACGGCCAGCAAGCCGCCGAGAACAAACACCCCGGACATGAATGGACCGTAGTCAGCTTTGTTGAACAGGCCGGTCTTGACCGATGAGTCGCTCACCTCAAACGAGGACCTCGGCATCCGAGCCACCGCCACTGCCATCGCAATGACGAATATGCCAATCACGGCTGACGGCACGATGTGTAGTGGGAACATGAACGCGCAGTGCCCGGCTAACGCCAGCAGGGAACACAGAAAACCGATGAGCAGGGCAACACGGCGCTGCTCAAGGCGCCCCTGCGACTCGTCCAGCTCGCGCATCAGTTTCTTGGACTTGACCAGCTCCCGCAACACAAACCAGCTGAAGGACCCGATAATCCAGAACATTGCGAACAGGCCGAAAAAGCCGAGCTCCGAGGCCACCTGCACGTATTCGTTGTGGGCCTGGTTGGCCTTCTCCCAGCGCCCGATGAAGTCGGTCTCACGCGCCGCATCACCCCGATACTCGAGGTAGTAGTACTTGAAGTTGCCAAGCCCCAGGCCAACAAGAAAGTGGTCGGCGATCATTCTCTTGCCTGAGGCCCATTCCACGTATCTCGTGTTGGTTCTGAGGCTGAGAACGCTCTTGAGATTGGCGATTCTGTTGTAGATGAAGGGATTGATCACCGTGTAAGCTGCGACGAATGCGATGATGATGACTGTGCCGATCGCGATGATGCGCTTCTCTGTCCGCGAGAACCTGCTCGCCCAGAACATTAGGCCGAGGAAAATGATAACTGCCAGCGCTCCAGCGATGAGTGCTCCCCTGGTGCAGGCCGACAGCAGGCCGCCGGAAATTGCCACTGCGCCCACCAGGCCATAGACTCTCACCTCCTTGCGCCGTGCGAAGAAGAATATGCCGAGCAGAATGGGCAGGGCGGCCACGAGATACCCGGACACGGTGTTCGGATTGTCGATGAACCCTGAGGAAACTGTTCTGCCGGCATATTCCGCCTTTCTTGGCACGAAGAGCGGATCGAGGTTGTAATACTGAAGCATACAATACCCGCCCATGAAGCTGGCTGCTATTGCGATGAGTCCCAGACTGGCCAAGATCCGCCGGTAGCGCATCTTCAGCACGTCATAGAGAATGAGGCAGCTTGAGATGCCCACGACCACGTCCAGCAACGTGTCCCAGAAGTAGAAATAGCTCGCCACATTTGCCAGCGACAGCAGACACGCTATCAGCAGCATGGCCATGGGGGCTGCCACCGGGAACCGCCTCAGTGCCCCCAACCACTCTCCCGGACGGAGCAAGGTGCGGAACTTGCCCGCCTCGATGAACTTGACGAGCCATGCTCCTATGATGAGGATCCCCAGAACCTGCAATGCGGTCTCTTTGGGCCGGCGGAAGGCTACGCTGGCGTCCATGTGCTTGTGATAGATGAACGGCGTAACACATAGCATCGATACGAACAATGCGAACATCAATCGGTCGCAGAGCCGACCCACCATCGAAACACCGCCCGCAGCTCGTTCTTCCCTCATTGCCTCACAGTTCTTGCCTTAACTGGCAGGTCCACATCCACAAGAATCTCACAATCCGTTCGACAGTTTCCCCGTCCTCGAGGGGTCTTCTAGACATAACGCTACGACAATACCACATATCTAGCAACAGCTCGTGGGTCTAGTCAAACCTGCGCTCAATTGAAAGCAGTCGGCCGCGCTGGATGACGCCCATTGGCCCCCCTTGCGGATCAGAGGGCGCAGCCTCGCACAGATTCTCGGCGACCTCGCGCCCCCAATAATCAGATTGACGCAGATGGTTCTAGCCCTTTGGAGTGCGGCTTGACGCCGCTTTTTCTCGTCGCGGCTTGACGCGACATCGATCCTACGTCAACCATCGCTGCGGCAATCGCCTTACGGAAAGGGATGAAGCTGTCTATTGGAACGCGGCGCCAAGCCACCGCACTCCAAACTCACCCAACGGGTGTAATTACAGACCGATGCCTGCCGAACTCATAGCCTCTGCGCAGCGACAAAGCGTGTTCATCCCACCATCTGCCTTGCCATTAATCTGGTTATTGGGGGCGCTTGGCCTGCTTTACACAGCGGGGCAATTCGAGCACTATAGCACTATACAAACTCTGATCAGTATATGGCTCGCGGGGAAGAACAGGATGATAGGCAGCATAGTGAGCATTTACAGGCACAGGGCACTTGTGGGAGCGCTCGTTTCGAGGGAGCTAAAGGCGAGGTATAGAAGCTCCCTGCTGGGAATGCTGTGGTCCTTCATAAATCCCCTTCTTCTCATGGCTGTATATGCGACCGTCTTCATGGTCTTCCTGCGATTTGGGATGCCCAAGTATGCCTCGTTCCTACTCGCGGGGCTTCTGCCCTGGATATGGTTCTCAAGCTCCATTAACGATGCGGCCGTGTCGATCGTCTCGGGAGGGAACCTCATCAAGAAGGTCATGTTTCCTGCCGAGATTCTACCGCTGGTCTCCGTGCTGACGAACCTCGTTCACTATCTGTTGAGCCTCGCCATACTCATCCCCTTCGTGGCGATTTACGGCGCCCCGAAGCCGGAACAGATTCTAGGCCCCACGCTAGCCGAGTCTGCTCCCTCAAATCCCATTTGGCTCGTAGCGTCATTTCTCCTGGTAATGATTATCCAGTTTCTATTCACTTACGGCCTTGCGCTCGCCCTGGCCGCGCTAACGGTCCATCTGCGGGACATTCAGCACATCGTGCTCAACCTGACGACGTTGTGGTTCTTCGGCTCGCCGATAATTTACCCCGTTGCGCAGTTGAGTTCGACCAAGGTCCCCACGCTCCTTAAGCGTTTGGCGGTCGATTACAATCCCATCGCCTATTTGGTAGTCGCCCATCACAAGATATTCCTATGCCGAATCGCGCCCAGCTTCATGGTGCTCATGGCGATGCTTGGCGCAGCCTTTGTTGTGTTTTATCTCGGCTATCTCGTGTTCGATAAGTTCCGTGATTCGTTTGCCGAGGAGGTGTGATGCGACCCGCGGTTGAGCTTTCGCACGTGTCCAAACTCTACAGGCGGTTTGCCCGGCTGAGGCAGCTTAAGACTCTCAAGGGAGCGGTCGTGCGGGACCTGTGGCGAAGGCCTAAACTGCCGGCTGCGAGCAAGTTCAACGTCGCCCTGAAGGACGTCTCAATGTCGGTTGCGCCGGGCGTAACGGCCGGCATCATCGGCCTGAACGCCTCGGGCAAGAGCACGCTTTTGCGTGTGATTGCGGGCATAACGAAGCCCACCAGCGGCTCGGTTACCGTATCGGGGAAGGTCTCGACCCTCCTCGAGGTCGGTGCGGGCTTCCACCCTGAGATAAGCGGACGGGAGAACATCTATATCAACGGCGCCATCCTGGGCCTGCCCAAGCGCCAGATACGCGAGCGGTTCGACGATATAGTCCGGTTCGCCGAGCTTGAGGAGTTCATCGACTATCCAGTAAAAACATATTCCAGCGGGATGTTCATGCGGCTTGGGTTTTCGATCGCGGTCAACGTGGACCCCGATGTGCTGCTGATAGACGAGGTTCTCGCTGTGGGCGATGCGGTATTTGCACAGAAGTGTTACGAGAAGCTTTACGACTACAAGCGGCGAGGCAAGACGATCATAATGGTTTCGCACGATTTGGGCGCGATAAGGCGGCTCTGCGAGGAGGTCGCTTGGCTGCACCACGGGAAGTTGATGGAGTATGGGGAGGCTGGGCATGTTATAGGCAAGTATATGGAGGAAGTAACCCACGGCGAGCTGAAGCGCTATGCCCAGGAGCACAAGAAGAGCGTCGAGGTGATGGCAACGATCAAGAGCGAGAAACTGCCGGCGCCTGGGGGCGAGAAGCTCCCCTACAAGGTGGTTGCTCCGGCAAAACCGGTGCAGCCGGCGAAGAGGTGGGGCACGCGCGAGATTGAGATAACTTCCGTCGTGATGCGGGACCGGGATGGCGAAGAGCGGTATGTCTTCAGCTGCGGCGAGACCGTCTTCATCGAGATCGCATTCGAGGCGCGAAAGCGAATAGAGGGGCCGGTCTTCGGCATCGGGATATTCAGGACGGACGGGGTGTGGTGCTACGGGACAAACACGATGATCGATGGCGTTAAGGTTGAGAGTGTTGCTGGGAGGGGCGAGATTGCCGTGAAACTTAAGTCCCTTCCGCTGCTATCTGCATCATATTACCTCGATGTCGCCGCTCACTCAGCAAACGACCACCCATACGACTATCTCAATCGTCTCTTCACGTTTGCGGTCCGCTCAGACCGTCCTGAGATGGGTGTTTTTAGGCCTGAGCACGAGTGGATAATTGACGTTCAAGCGCCGGAGGTGCCGGGCAGATGACCTCAACGGGCAAGAGCGCCTCGATCATAATCATTGGCAACGAGATATTGTGCGGTCGGACAGCGGACACCAACTCGCACTGGATCGCGAGGAGGCTTTATCGGATGGGGATTTGCGTCAAGAGTATCGTAACGATCCCGGACGTCGAGGAGGAGATAGTTCGCACGGTTCAAGCCTTCGCGCCGATGCACGACTACGTGTTTGTAGCGGGCGGGATAGGCCCCACGCCTGACGATGTTACCAGACAGGCAATCGCCACAGCGTTTGCCCGAAAGCTCGTCCTCCACCCCGGGGCAGAGCTTGCTATAAGAAAGCGGTGCGAGGGGGCGATCAATGAGTACAAGCTTGAGATGGCGCGGCTTCCGGAGGGCTCGCAGCTAATACCAAATATAACCTTGGCGGCGCCCGGTTTCAGGCTTGGGAACGTTTTTGTGTTCCCTGGGGTGCCGCAGCTGGTGCGGGAGATGTTCGAGCAAATAGTCCCGTTGCTGGATAAGTGCGAGGTTTATGAGAGGCAGATCCCCGTGGAGCTTCCCGAATCGGAGTTCTCGCACATCTTGTATTCGCTGGCCGATCGTTCCGATGTCTCCATCGGCTCCTATCCGACGCTGCACGACGATGGCCGGTGGACGGTCAAGATAATCGTGTCGGGCTTTGACAGGGATGCGGTTGAGGAGGTCGCACGCCAGATCGAAGCCCAGCTTGGCGAATTGCGGAGGAGCAAACATATATGAATCCAGTTGACAAGATAATTGCGCTCGCGCTGGAGGAGGATGCGAGCCATAATGACGTTACGAGCAGGGCCGTCGTGCCACCCACCGTTCGCGTAAAGGCGAGGATAACCGCGCGGCAGAGGCTAATTGTTTCTGGGTCCGCGGCGGCCTTGCGAGTTTTTGAGATGATTGACCCGTCAGTCTCTGCCCAGTTGAAGGTTGGCGACGGGGTCGAGGTCTTGTCCGGTGATGTGATAGCCAACATTGAAGGTCTCGCAAGGAGCATCCTGGCCGGCGAAAGGGTCGCTCTGAACCTGCTTCAGCAGCTCTGTGGTGTCGCAACGCTCACGCGAGAGTTCTGTTCCGCCATTAAGGGCACGTCCGCCAAGATTGTTGACACGAGAAAAACGCTGCCCGGCCTAAGAGCGCTTCAGAAACAGGCCGTCCTTGACGGCGGCGGAGTTAATCACAGGATGTCGCTTGCAGACGGCGTGCTCATCAAGGATAACCACATCGCCGCTGCTGGCTCTATCTCCGAGGCTGTTGAGATGGCGAGGCGCGGGGCACATCATCTGCTGAAGATCGAGGTGGAGGTTGAGACCTTGGATGGGGTTCGTGAGGCGCTCGGGGCGGGCGCAGACGTGGTGATGCTGGACAACATGCCAGTGGAAATGATTGCCGCCGCGGTCAAGTTGATCGATGGTCGCGCCGTGGTCGAGGCCTCGGGCGGCATCACGCTTAACAACGTGCTTGAGGTGGCAGAGGCAGGCGTTGACCTCATATCCGTGGGGCAGTTGACCCACTCGGCGCCGGCCTGCGATATCTCGGTAGATTTCATGCAGTCATAGTTCATGCCGGACCAATGCTCTGTATCTGGCATGTTGCCTGTGAAGTTCTGGCCAGGTCTGATGTCCCGAGAGCACCGTGCAGGTGTGGTAACATCCCTGTGAGAAGGCCGCATTGATGATGGACGCGTCCAGAGAGCGAGGGTGGCCGTGGTGGTGCGTGGCCACAGCGTGCGTGCTTGCACTTTATGTCTCGGCTCCCTACGTCCGGGAGATGCAGGTCCTGCTCAGGAGCCGACTTCAGAGCCATTTCGACATCATCTTCAGAGGGACGATGGCGCTTTTGGGTGCTGCGCTCCTCATCTCAGGCATTTGGCTTGAACTGAAGAGGCATCGGTCAAACCGAGCGGCTTCCAGCGAACAGATTTCAGTTGTGAGGATAGCTCTCAAGAAAACTGCCCTGGTCGCCATCTGCGTCGCTCTGTATTACTTCAGCCTCTTTGAGGCGATCGTAACGAATCCCGCAAGAGGCGTGCGGATTATCGAGTTTGTGCACCTGTTCCAGTTCACCCTCATAACCCTAGTTGTTCTCAAGGCTGTCTCTACCTCAATCAAAGGACCTTCCAGCTACATGGTGTCGTTCCTTGTGATGTGGCTGGTGGGCCTCGGTGATGAGGCAGTTCAGGGCTACATAGCACGCCGCGTGGGGGAGATAAGGGATGTCCGAACGGACGCGATTGTCGCCGCCCTTGCGCTGATTGTGGTTTGGCTCGTCTTCTCGCCCCGCTCGCTCTCCGCAAGGTCCACAATTGACCACAGGCCGCTGATCCTCGCCCTAACGGGTCTTGTCGTAATTGGGACAGCTGCGTTCATCCTGAGCTTCCATATTGGCTACAGGATCGAGGATAAAAGGTGCGGCGTGTTTTACTCGCTGTATTCCAAGAAGGAGCTGCTCAATCGAAGCAAGGACATGAGACTTGGCCCACGGCTGCCCCCGGGCGGGTCCCTAGCCTCGGCCAGGATAAGGGGGTTCTGGGCGCCGGAGGATTTCTACGAGACCGAGGCGTCCAGGCATTTGGCTGAGCGGGACAAGCTTGAAAAGCAGGGCCGGCATTGGGAGGCCTTCTGCGAGGAGATGATACGGCGCACATACTACAGGCCGTTTTTCGATCCGGATGAATGGGCAGGCTGGACAGCGGAGCGTATGCGAAAGGAGTTCGGAGACTACGACGTTTCCCGTTTCGTCAGCTACCACTACGATTTGGTCTTCCGCGGCTGGAGGCGATGGCATGTCCTTGCTGCGGCATTTGTCATTTGCATAGTTCTGTTCGTTTGCGGCATAGTCCCCAAATGGCAGAGGGGATAGCATGCAGATATTTGAGAGAATAGAAGGCTGGCCAAAGCACGCCGACCCGCTCGTGGTTGCAATCGGCAACTTCGACGGCGTACACATCGGGCACCAAGCTCTGCTGCGCTCCGTGGTGGAGACGGCTAGCAGGTTGGGCGCCGTGCCCGGAGCAATCACCTTTGTCCCCCACCCTCTCAAGGTCCTTCTCGCAAATCCTGACATCAAGCTCCTCACTACACTCAAGGAAAGGGCAGCTCTGATTGCCCAGAGCGGAATCGAGATGCTCTTCAGGTTTAAGTTCGACCGCTCTCTGGCCAACACTAGCGCACGAGATTTCGTGACAGGAATCCTTCACGGACGCCTTCACATAGCGGGGCTGGTTGTCGGCCCCAGATACGCCCTGGGCCGCGACAGGGAGGGCAACATCGATTTCTTAAGAGAAGTTGGAGCGGAGCTTGGCATAGAGATCCTTCAAGTCCCGCCTCAGCAGGTAGATGGGATCGTCGCAAGCAGCACCAAGATAAGGGAGTGCCTCCTCAACGGCGAGATTGGCCTGGCTAACAGGCTGCTCGGTCGTCCCTATTCGATAACGGGCACCGTTGGTAGGTGCGCTGGCAGGGGCCTTGGACTGGGGTTCCCAACCGCCAATATCCTCGGCGTTGAGGTGCTTCTGCCTCAGAACGGAGTGTACATAACACAGTCTCAAATCGGCGAACGAATCCTCAACTCCGTAACGAACATCGGACATCACCCCACCTTTTACTCCGAGACCACATCGGTCGAGAGCCACATGCTTGATTACAGAGCTGATCTCTACGGGAAAGTCGTCAAAACAGCCTTTCTCAGGAGAATAAGGCCAGAGCACCGGTTCCCCTCAAGGGAAGAACTCATAAGGCAAATATGTTCCGACATCGACTTCGCCCGTGATTTCTTCCGCCTCAGGCACAAAGCCCCGGGCCGAGTGTCTCGGCTCCCATAGCTCTTTTTACCGGCGAACGCAATTGCTCGGCTCGCACCGAAACGGAGCTCGCCTACGACCCACTATGTTTCAAGCGAGGGGCCTCCGCTCCCATAGGCGCCCACGGCACTCGGCCGAGTGTCTCGGCACCTATAATTTCTTTCATCTACGGATGCACCCGGTCGGATCGCACGTGCCGACCTCCCCTACGACCCCGTTCCGATTTATCTCCTCTTCGTGCGCCTTCGTGTCCTTCGTGGACAAAAGCTTCATAAACCTAAGCAGCCCACTCAGCGCCTCGCAATGCCACCCGCGCCTCGTCCATTCACCTCAAGGGCACGGATTCACTGCTTAGTGGCCTCACGCTACATGAGCGTGAACGAGGCGCTTGAGATGTCGCTTAGGAAGTTGAATGTGCCCTGCTCGCAGATGACCGCAAGCCAAGTGTACTGCCCAGTCGGGAAGCCCTCGGGAAACTCGTAGC
>QMNL01000017.1 GCA_003647755.1 Candidatus Coatesiibacteriota bacterium | reverse complement strand
TGCAACGCGGGGTCACAGACACATCTAAATCCATCTTTCCGACCCGAAAGGGTCCAACAAATGGACAGACCAATCGTATCGTTCGACCCCTCTGGGGTCGCTTTTCAGGATGTTTCGCGCAAACCTTTCCGTAGGTTGCACCTACGGCTACTATTGTAGTCCCCCTTCGGGGAACGCAAACCCAGCATCACCTCAATCCCAATTCCACTCTTGTTTCGCCCAAAACACCGCCCCGAAACCAACAACACAACACATCGCAATCAAAAAATGCGGAAACTCCTGCATATTGCGAGTCGCAAAACGTTGGCCTTGCGCAGGGGTGGTCTCAGCCCTGACCCCGGTCGCTCAGCTTTCGGGTGATTGACCATCGGCTCGATCTCTGCTTTGATCACTGATGCGGGCAAACCCGATGATCACTTGAAGTAACACTACGGACGAAACGAGGGCCTAAGCGGGCAAAATGGGCGAGTTCGAGCTTGTGAGATTCTACCAGGGCATGCCTGAGGGTTACCTCGAGGGCGACGAGCAACGGCGGATCGCTGCCCTTGGCGCTAAGGCGGCCGGCCTCGTGCAGTTGTGCGAGCTGGGTATGCCATGTCCCCCCGGGTTCGTCATTCCGACATCGGTAACCGACGAGTTCAACAGGTTGAACGCTGATGTCCTTTCGGAGCTCGATTCGTCAAACCTGCCCCCCAGCGCCGTGATGGAGCGGCTGGTGTTGCCCGATAACCTATGGGAAGGCATTGAGAGAGGGATTCACTGGATCGAGAATAATGGCGACCTGCGATTTGGGCAGGTCGCGCGCCCGCTGCTGGTCTCGGTCAGGTCTGGTGGGACAATCTCGTTGCCTGGGCTCATGGAGACTATCTGCAACGTGGGACTCACGAGGAAGATGCTCGGCCAGCTTGACGAGGCGGACAGCAGGCGAAGCTTCCTGCTTGACTGCTTCCGGAGGTTCATCGAGGGCTACGGGAGCGCGGCCTGCCGGATCAAAAGAAGACAGTTCAGGGAGATACTTGGCGATCAGGACCGCAAGAGACCTGATTCTCTGGCGAAAGCGATCGATGAATACCTGACAATTTGCTCGATCCCCGATGACCCCTGGCTTGCGCTGCGGAGGTCCGTGATAGCTGTCATGCTGTCGGCAAGGACGGATGAGGTGCGTGAGTTCATGCGCACTAACTACATTCAAGAGCCTGTCAAGACCTCTGTAACGATTCAGCGAATGGTGTTTGGGAACCTCGATGCCAGGTCTGGCAGCGGCGTCGTGTTCAGCAGGAACCCCTCTACCGGGCAACCTCTCGAAGCGGCCGGCAAGACAGGGCTCTTCGGACAGATTATCCTGCAATCACAGGGAGATGACGTGGTTCGGGACCTGGGCGAGGCGGGCTCGGTGAAGGACCTCCCTTCGGCCTATCCTGACATCTCCAGGCGGCTCGCCGAGATCGCTCGGAGGTTGGAAAGCGTGTCTGGCTACGTTCAGGATATTGAGTTCACGATCGAATCTGGGAAGCTCTATCTTCTTCAGGCAAGGGCGGCCAAGATGGCGCCCGCTGCCTTCTTACGGGCACAGCTGGACATGATCGAGGAGGGCATCGCATCCGATCCTGACGTCATCGCCAGAACAGACCCGAGGCAGCTCGAGCAGGTTCTCTCGGCCACTGTAACCTGCACGCGGCCCGGCGCAATGAAGTTGATAGGCGAGGGGACTCCGCTGGTGCCGGGTTACGCCACTGGCAGGGTCTGCTTCAACATTGACGAGATCAGGCAGTTCAAGTCCAAGAACGAGCCGGTGATTTTCTGTTGTGACCGGTTGCTTCTATCGCACATGGCGGCGGTTGAGGTTGCCGACGGCGTCATCTCCTCGCAGAAGAACATGCTGTCGCACGCGACGCTGAATGCGCGGTATCTTGGGAGGCCAAGCATAGTGAAGGCGAGGCTTGCGATCGACCCAGTCGCCCACATCATAAAGTATGGAGGCAATGGGATACGACCTGGTGTCCTGCAACAGGGCGATATCGTCTCGATAGACGCTCACCGTGGGCTTATCTACGAGGACCAGATGGAGATCCGCATCTCCGGCATCGAGGACCCGCTGGCAGAGCGTTTCTGCGAGCTCGTTAACAGGCAAAGCGACATCAAGGTCTATGCCCAGGCGGAGGATTATGAGACCTATGCAACGGCGAAGAGGCTCGGCGCGGACGGCGTGGCGAACTTCCGAACCGATGTCCTTTTCTTCAAGAAGTCGGTCAACTTCGCTCTGTGCGACTTTGTGCTTAGCGTTGGCACTGCGGAGGAGACACGAGCCCGCAAGCGGCTACATTCACTGCTGGAGAGAGACTTCCTGCGGGTGTTCCAGACAATCGATGAGAACTACATCGCGATCAGGCTCTGCAAGCACACGATGTACGAGTATTTCCCGAAGGAGCGGTTCGATGTCATCAACCTCGCCAAGTATATCCTGAGTGCAAGAAATGGCGAGGCTATAGAGGCCAAAGATGTGGGTCTGAGCAGCCGCCAGGTCGAGAAGATGGTGAGAACGATCAGAAAACACAAGAGGCAGCAGGAGGACTACAACCCGATACTGGGTAGACGAGGCGTGCGGCTGGCAACGACGCTCCCCCAGATTTACGAAATAGAGATAAGGGCGATACTCTCCGCGATGCAGAAGGTTCGGTCTGAGAACAAACAGATGCACGTGGAGATACTTGTGCCGTATATATGCGTTGTGGGCGAGCTCCTCTACGTGCGAGACCTTGCCGACAGGGTTGCGTCCGAGTTCGCTCAGGCACATCTGCACTACGACGTGGCGCCAATTGTCGAGATAAGCGGGATCGCGTTCGAGATGGATAAGCTCGCTCCTCATACCAAGCTAATTGTCATCAGGTCCGACAAGCTGACTACCTCCACACATCACATCGTCCGGGAGGACGCCAGGCAGTTCCTCGGTGCATACGTTGGCCGAGGCTGGTTCTACGGAGACCCCTTCAGGGTGATACAGAAAAGCACGGAGAGAATCGTTCGGCACGCGGTCGAGGCAGCCAAGAGCGTCAATCCAGACATACGAATACTTGTGGCGGGAACCCACTGTTCGAACGAATACAGCCTCCGCAGGCTGCTTGACCTGGGAATCACCGAGATATGCTGTCCACCGATCACGGTCCCAGTCGCAAAGCTCATCGCAGCCAAGATAAAGAGGACAACGGCTTGACAACTCATAACACGAGGGAGTCGCTCCGAGAGCTCATCAGGCAATACGGGTCATTTATAGAGGCGAACAGGAAGGCCATCAGAAGCCTTGACGAGCTGGGCAAGATGTTCTCTAAGATGACCCACGTCATTGTTCGCTCCAACGAGCCGTTCAGCGTTGAAAACGTGGTTCACAGATGCAGCAAGAAGCATAGCCTCGAGGAGATATGCGCCAAGCTGAGCAGGCGGCTTCTGTCGTGTATGTCCAGCATCAATGTGCTAATAGACACTTATGCAGAGATCGGCGAGGCTGACACGAGGAAGATCAAGGCGACCCTGGCGAATATCAGGGAGAAGTTCCTCTCTAACTTCTGGTTTCTGAAACGGATTCTTCTCTTCAATCTGTGCGACGACGTGATGTATTTCTCACAACACAAAAGGGCACTAGGTCTTTTGACCGAGATCAGGCCCAACGTAGCCAAGGCACTCAGGAATCCGCAAGAGGAGAGTTTGGCGTCAGGGCTAAGAAGCGTCAATGAGGTCGTGCGGTACCTTCACCAGAAGGGTGAGGATGCGTTTTTCGCTCGCGCGAGGGCGATGGGTGCGTCGCGGACGTTTGCCCTTGGGAACGAAAACATGCTGAATCTCGTTGACCTCGACAACCTCTTAGGGGGTGGGGATGGGCAACCGGGGAAGAAGAGCCTCGTGCAGACGCTTAACGAACCGGTGATGACTGCGCTGCTCAAGCCCTACAGGGAGGGCGTGAAGGGCGAGGGGGCCGAGATTCTGAACGTAGTGAAGTTCCGGGACATGATCGACACCCAGCTCGAGCTCGGCCTGCACAAAGCGCGGTTGAGGAGTAGAATCAGCTCCAAGTCAGGCTCCCACAAGAGCTTCATATCGCTGTCGTACTTCGAGCCGTTTCAGGCGCTTGTGTCGCAGACACTCGGCCAGCGCGTCCGTTATTTCTCCGGCATTCTCTCGCGACTCGGGTTCACCGTGGAGACCGATTTCATGACGTTTCTCACCGCCAATTTCTCGAGCGGAGCCGGCAAGTGCAAGAAAGTGCTCAGCGAGCTCGTGCGAGCAATGATCTCGCTGAAGGACCTTGATGAGCTCCTCTCCCAGCCGGGCAAGACGGAACAGGCGGTCTCACTCTTCTGTCAAGGAGTGAGCAACGTTCACGGCTACTTCAACGCGTTGAGGTGCCTAGAGCTTGCGGTCTCAGACCAGATCACCCCCGAATCGCTTCAAATGATCTTGAAGCAGGAGGAGTTCAGCCGCACCGAGATGAACCTGCTGCTGAAACATGACTTCCCGAAAATCGCGGCGAGGCCCAACGTTAGGCCCGAAACCGCCGCGCTGCTTCGGCGCACTCTCGAGGAACTGAAGGAGAGCCTCAGCTAGGCCGCCGAGCATCAGGGAAGTGCCCTTGCACTGCTAGACTAGACAGAGCGTCAGGATGCCAGCGGCGAGGCAGTAAAAGCCGAATAGGTGCAACCTGCCCCGACTGACGATGCGTAGAAGCACCGCTATTGAGACGTAGCCAACCGCAAAAGCGGCAAGGAATATCAGGAGCATTTCCGCCGCGCCCTGGGTGGTCAGGGCACGAGCGATGTCACCGAACTCGAGCACGAAGGCACCGGCTATGGCCGGTATGGATAGCAAAAAGGAGAAGCGGGCCGCAAAATCTCGCCTGAGCCCAAGGAATATACCGGCGGCGATCGTGAAGCCGGACCGCGAGATGCCTGGCGTTATGGCCAGGGCCTGGGCAGTCCCGATGAGAAGGGCGCTGAGCAGCCACGCGTGCCAGACCGTTCTCTCGCCCTGCTGCCTTAGTCTTGTCAGCAGGAGCACAATGCCAGTTACAAGAAACATCACTCCAATCAACTTGACGCTCGCGAACGCTCGCTCAATAGTGCCCTTGAAGGCAAAGCCAATAACTGCGGCGGGGAGCGTCCCGACGACGATCATCGCGAGTATGCGCTGATACGATAGTTTGGCATGCTCATCCTGCGGCGGCTGCGCGACGAAAAGTTGAGAGGGCCTCCTTGCGACGCTCGAAAGCGCCTTGGGAGACAGGACGCGGACGAACATTAGCAGGTCCTTGCGGAAGTAGATCAGAACAGCCAGAAGCGTCCCCACGTGGGCGATTACGCCCATTGGGACCATTGACTTCACTGCCGCTCCGAACAACTTGTGAAAGACGGCCAAATGGCCAGAGGAACTGACCGGCAAGAACTCGGTCAACCCCTGCAAGGTCCCGAATAAAACCGCTCTGATAAGACTCACAACAGCGCCCCGCGTGTAAGTATCATGAGGACCATGAGCAAGACGGGTGCCCTTTGCAGGCGCTGGTCAAAGAATTCCCCATAAAATACTCTCCCCACTTACTCCAGGTCACCTCAGTCGCCTGGATCGGGACCCGTGAACGCCACACATAAAAGCAGCGTCAGGTCCGCACACCAAATTTGCCTCGGCCATTGCGATGAGCTTTGTATGACTACAGTTAGCCTCTTGCCTTGACAGCAAGCACGCCCGCAATTAGTTTAGTGAATAGGATTTCGTTGGAATCACATGGCATATTAGCAGGATGACTCCCTCCAGGTCAACTGGACGGAGCAGCGGAGGTAATCTCGATGTTTCAGTGGCTTTTTTCATTCTTTTCCAGCGATCTGGCTATCGATCTGGGCACGGCCAACAGTCTCGTTTACATGAAAAATCGTGGCATAGTGCTCAGCGAGCCATCCATCGTTGCGATCCAGAACGATACCCGGAAGGTTCTGGCGGTCGGCAAGAAGGCCAGGCGGATGGTTGGCAGGACGCCGGAGAACATACTTGCGATAAGGCCGTTGAGGGATGGCGTTATCTCCGACTTCGAGGTAACGGAGAAGATGCTTCGGCACTTCATTGGCATGGCGCACGGTGGTGGGGCAATCTCGAGGCCGTTTATCAGGCCCAGGATAATCGTTGCGGTGCCTTCGGGGATCACGCAGGTTGAGCGCAAGGCGGTCATCGAGTCGGCGACGAAGGCCGGTGCGGCAGAGGTCTATTTGGTCGAGGAGCCCATGGCGGCGGCCATAGGGGCAGGGCTGCCGATCGAGGAGCCAATGGGCAACATGATAGTCGATATCGGCGGTGGGACGACGGAGGTGGCGGTGATCTCGCTCGCCGGCATGGTGTTCAAGCAGTCGCTTCGGCTTGGAGGCGACAAGATGGACGACAACATCCAGCAATATATCAAGAGAAAACACAACTTACTGATCGGGCAACGGATGGCTGAGTATGTGAAGATACAGGTAGGCTCGGCCTATCCACTCCAGAAGACGCTTTCGGTCGAGATTCAGGGCCGCGACATAATAAGAGGTGTGCCGAAGCGGATTACCGTTACGGACGACGAGATACGTGAAGCGCTCAAAGACACGGTGGATTCGATCGTGCACCTAATACGGCTGGCGCTGGAGAAGACGCCTCCGGAGCTTTCGGGCGACATCGCCGAGCGCGGGCTGACGATCTCTGGGGGCGGTTCACTGCTGAGGAATCTCGATCTGCGCTTGAAGGACGAGACGGGCCTGCCGATCAAGATATCAGAGGACCCACTCACGTCAGTGGCGCTCGGTGCGGGCCGGATGCTGAACGACCTTGACCTCCTGCGCAAGGTGTCGGCGATGTCGAGATAGCCGGCCAGGGACGAGACATGCCTGCTTTCGTTAGGAAGCACGGAACTCTTGTGCTGCTAATAACCTACATCACCTCATCGATCTACTTGCTCTCGCTGGACATTCGCAATCCCGACCGGACGCTCATTGTCGAGCGTGTTGTCATGGCCGCCTTCGCTCCGCTTCAATCCGCCTGCACAGCGGTCTGCGAGTTCATTGGCGATACCTTCCACACCTACGTTGACTTCGTCAACACCAACAGGCTGAACGCAGAGCTGAAAAGAAAGGTCTCGCGCCTCGAGGCCGAGAAGGCCAAGCTGATGGAAGCAGCCATCCAGAACGAGAGGCTCAGGAGGATCGTCAAGCTTGACGAGTCGAGGCGCTTCGAGTCGCTTGTCTGTTCCGTGATAGGTGTTGACCCATCCAAGCTGTTCAGCAGCGTGTTCATAGACCGGGGGTCTTCAGACGGCCTTACCAGGAACACGCCTATCATTACCTACGACGGTGTCGTGGGGAAGACCGTCAAGGTCTCAAGCCACGTTGCACGTGTCCAGCTCTTGACGGACGCGAGGTCCAGCATAGCGGTGCTAGTGCAGCGCTCGAGGGCACCGGGGATACTCCAGGGAACCGGGACGAACCTCTGCGAGATGATCTACATCGATGCGGCAGCAGACATTAGAGCGGGCGATACGCTGCTGACCTCAGGCTTCGGCGGAGTTTTCCCGCGCGGCCTGAGAGTCGGAAGGGTCCGCTCAGTTGTTAAGAAGAAGGGGGCGCTGACCAAGAGTGCCAAGGTCTCCCCCCTTGTCAATGTTCACCAGTTGGAGGAAGTTCTCGCGCTGGTGGCGGAGCGAAAGAGCGAGCTTGAAAAGATCGAGAGGCAGCAGTGGTAGCGAAACCTGGGTCAGCTAAGGGCAGAGACCTGATCAAAACGCTGGCATGGCTCATCCTAATGATGGTCGTGCTTGGGGCAGTAGCCGGCGTTGTTGTGTATTTCAGACTTGCATCCAACCTCCCCTCTATCGAGATACTCGATAATTTCAGGCCGAATCTCGCCTCGCTGGTCTATGACGACAAGGGCAAGAAGGTGCACGAGTTCTACATTGAGCGACGGATATGGACGCCAATCGAGAGAATCCCCAAACTCATGCAGCAGGCGATCGTCGCCGTGGAGGATGCGAGGTTTTACTCACACGGCGGCGTAGATTGGTTCGGCATCCTTCGCGCCGCATGGGCCAACCTCCGCAAGAGACGTATCGAACAAGGCGCAAGCACAATCACCCAGCAACTGGCCAGGCGACTCTTCCTGACACCTGAAAAAACCTACAAGCGGAAGATAAGGGAGATAATCCTCGCCTGCCAGATCGAGAAGAAACTGGCCAGCAAGCAGAAGATCCTGGAATACTACCTCAACGAGATATATTTCGGGTCTGGCGCCTACGGCGTTGCGGCCGCGTCGCAGGTCTATTTCGGCAAGCCACTACAGGAGCTTTCCATTCCGCAGTTCGCCTTGCTTGCTGGTCTGCCTCGCGCTCCGAGTAGGTATTCTCCGCTGAGGAACCCGCTTCTGGCGAAGCGGCGGCGGAACTTCGCTCTCCGGCGGATGGCGGATTTGGGGGTCATCTCCCAGAGGCAATGTCGCGACGCGATCGCCAGCCCCCTTAACACGGTTGAGCCGGAGAGGTCCACGAAGAAAAGTTGTGGAGCTTGGTTCTTCGAGGACATCCGGCGTAGGTGCCTTAAGATATTCAAGGCGCCGTCGGATGAATCGGGCACAGAGAGCCAGGAGGAAGCGCAGACCAGGCTTTTTGGGGCTTCTCCCGCAGATATGGTCTACCGCGATGGCCTTAACATCTACTCGACCATCGATATGAGGCTTCAGGCCGCTGCCGAGAGGGCTGTTGACAAGGGGCTGCGGGAGGTGGACAAGCGCGAGGGTTTCCGCGGGCCGATCGAGGACGGCAAGCTCGACGATAAGCTCGACCGACAACACATAAGGCCGGGGCTTATCACCCTCGCCAAGGTAACTGGAATGACACCCGATGCGATAACCGTTACATTTGGGACAGGTATTGAGGGGATAATAGACAAAAGACATTTCAAATGGGCTTTGAACAAAAAGCACCAGCTCCATCTAGCTACGGACTCCGTAATCGAGGTCAAGGTGCAGGACAGCTTTCGGGCTGATGACGAGGGTCCCGTGCCGCTCAGCCTGGAGCAGGAACCCCAGGTGGAGGGAGCACTAGTGGCAATAGACCTCCACACTGGTTATGTGAGGGCAATGGTGGGCGGCAGAAGCTTCAAGAAGAGCGAGTTCAACAGGGCTATCCAGGCCCGCCGGCAGCCGGGTTCGGCATTCAAACCTGTCATCTACACCGCGGCGATAGATTCGGGAATGATCCCAACCGACATAATACTCGACGTTCCTATCTACATGGATGAGGTAAACAAAGTCTGGAAGCCAGACAACTACGGCGAGCGGGTCTTCGGCCCGGTTACGCTTCAGACTGCGCTTGAAAAGTCCAAGAACCTTGCCACGATTAACCTGATCAAGAGGTTAAGCCCCAAACTCGCTGTTCACTACGCACGGCTGCTCGGCATCAGATCGCACCTCGAGCCGGTGCCCTCCCTGGCGCTCGGCTCGATGGGCGTGAGCCTCCTGGAGCTGACAAGCCTTTACGGTGTGATTGCGACCGAGGGCAGGCAATTTAAGCCAATTTTCATCAAGGAGATAACCGACCGGTCTGGGCATACGCTATATACTCAAGAGCCGGAGATGGAGCAGGTTCTCAGCCCGCAGACCGCCTATGTTATGATCCACATGCTCAAAGGAGTCATCCAGCGTGGCACTGGGATCAGGGCGAAGGGACTTGGCCACAACCTCGCCGGCAAGACTGGCACAACGAACGATTTCGCCGATGCGTGGTTTATTGGTTTCAGCCCTAACCTGGTTGTGGGGACATGGGTAGGTTTTGACGAGATAAGGCCGATTGGCAAGGGCGAGACCGGTGCGAGGGCGGCGCTTCCTATCTGGATTGCATTTATGAAAGACGCGCTGAAGGACGAGCCCGAAGACGACTTCCCCGTGCCCGAAGGCATCGTGTTCAGGACGGTCGATTCCAAAACCGGCCAACTCGCCACTGACAAGACGGCCGATGCGATAGTCGAGGCGTTCATCAGAGGCGCCGAGCCCCTTGAGCACACGGCATCCACTTCGCAAAGGGCGCGCCACTTCAGCGAGATCGACGCGGGATTCTGATCGATGGCCGCGAAAAATAAGATCAAGAAAGCTGCCGCTCTTGCCTACGATCACACGAGTCCGGAGCCACCGAAGCTGCTTGCGAAAGGTAAAGGCGCCTTGGCGGAAAAGATTATCAGGCTTGCCCAGGAGCACGACATCGCTGTTAAAGAAGATGCCGACCTGGTCGAGGCGCTGATGCTGCTGGACCTGGATGAGGCTATCCCACCTGAGCTCTACAAGGTCGTGGCGGAGATACTCGCGTTCGTGTATTCTCTCAATCAGAAATGGAAACAGTTCAATCTGTAGGATAAATGCAGGATTAATGGTGTGTAGTTTGGCTAAACTGGAGGGAGGCTGAGATTGGACGAGCGTGGCATCAAAGATTCCCTTATAGCGGGCGAGCAGGAGCGGTTATGTGAACTCGTCAGAGGTGCGCTTGAAGATGGCGACTCGGCGAAAGCGATTCTGGACGTGATGATCGAGGGTATGAGCGTTGTCGGGGACCGTTTTCAGAGAAAGGAGATATTCATCCCAGAGGTCTTACTATCCGCTAGGGCGATGACCTCAGCGACGGATATTTTGAAACCCATTCTCGCCAAGTCCGGCAGCAAGCCTTTCGGGAAAGTCATAATCGGGACAGTTCTGGGCGATCTACACGACATAGGTAAGAACATAGTCGGGATGATGCTCGAGGGGAATGGGTTCGAGGTGATAAACTTGGGCCGGGATGTCGCGCCGGAGAAGTTCGTTGAGACGGCTAAAGAGAGCGGGGCAAGGGTGATTGGCTTGTCCTCGCTCGTAACGACCTCGATGCCGCAGATGAGGCGGACGATAGACCTTCTGAGGCAGGAGGGATTAGACGGAAGTGTTGCTGTCATGGTGGGCGGTGCCCCGGTGACACAGGAGTTCGCGGATTCGATCGGCGCAGACGGCTATGCGGACGATGCGCCCGGGGCAGTCCAAAAGGCGAAGGAGTTCCTGCAAGTTGAACAATAAACTCTCGCTGCTGCTTGCCGAAAAAACACTACTCGTCGTGGACGGCGCAATGGGCACAATGCTCCAGAGCGCTGGACTGGGCGTTGGAGAGTGCCCCGAGCTGTGGAACATCGACCGCCCGGACACCGTTCGGCAGATACACGAGGCATACCTCAACGCCGGCGCAGATGTGATCCTCACGAACACTTTTGGCGGCTCGCCAAAGAAATTGGCCCTGTTCGGCCTCGCACAACGTGCCGTGGCGATAAACCGTGCAGGTGCGCAGCTTGCGGTGCAGGCTCGTAAGGCTTGCGGCAAGGAGGGATCGGCCCTCATTTTCGGCAGCGTGGGGCCCACGGGCGAGCTTCTCCAGCCGCTCGGCACAGCAACGCTCCAGTCGCTGATTGACCAGTTCGCAGTCCAGATCGAGGCGCTTGTCGAGGGCGGCGTTGATGCGATCATTGTGGAGAC
>QMNL01000016.1 GCA_003647755.1 Candidatus Coatesiibacteriota bacterium | reverse complement strand
TGACGCAGGTGGTTCTGGCCCTTTGGAGTGCGGTGGCTTGACGCCGCCATTTCCCGTCGCGGCTCGACGCGACATCGATCCTATGTCAATCGTCGCTGCAGCAATCGCCTTACGGAAGGAGCTGAATCTGTCTATTGGAGCGCGGTGCCAAGCCACCGCAAATGCAAGCGGCGTCAAGCCACCGCACTCCAAACTCACCCAACGGGTGTAACTTACAGACCGATGTCTGCCGAACTCAAAGCATCTGCGCAGCGGCAAAGCGTGTTCATCCGACCATCTGCCGCTTGAATCTTGAACCCAGGCCAAATATATTGAGTCGTGTAACAGCGTGTGAGCTTGCAGCTGGAGAATTACTTTTACCGATTGGGAGAATGGGATGGATATCGATGTTAAGCTTCTGCAGTTTGACTGCCAAAACTCCATGGCGGACGTGGTCGGCAGTTCCAATGGTATCGAGCGTAGGCAGCTGGATGAGTTTGCGCAAAACAGAGGAAACAAAGCATCACGTGCCATAATGAACAGGCGTGTGGACCTGAATCTGGCATTTGCCGATGCGGTATATGATCACGAGAGCATCGATGCCGCCAAATCCCTTGCCAGACAGCTTGCGGGAAGGTTCGATAACCTCGTGATTATTGGCATCGGCGGCTCCGCTCTGGGCAACACTATGCTCCACTCTGCCCTGCTCGACCCCCTGCACAACTTCAAGACAGCCGAGCAGCGAGATGGCAGGCCCAGGTGGTTTGTGCTCGACAACGTCGATCCCGAATATACAGCTGCTCTTCTCGAGTCGCTGGACATGTCAAAAACGCTCTTCGTCGTAACGAGCAAGTCGGGCACGACGGCTGAGACCATGGCGAACTTCGCTATCGCCTACAAGCGACTGCGCGGCGCGGTCGCCCGATCCGAAGTCGCATCACACGTCGTCGCCATCACCGACCCCGAAAATGGTTTCCTGCGGCAGCTGGCCAGAAGCGAGGGTTTCGCCACCCTTGCGATCCCGCCTAAGCTCGGGGGCAGGTTCTCCGTGCTATCGCCCGTCGGCCTTTTCCCCGCTGCTCTATGCGGCATCGGCGTTGAGTCGCTGCTCGAGGGCGCCCGCGAGATGCTGGAAGGGTGTTACGACAGGGGCATAGTAACCGAGAGTCCCGCCTATCTCGCTGCCATGGTCTATTACCTCGCCGACACGACCAAGGGCAAGCACATCAACGTCCTCTTCCCGTACAGCACACGGCTGGCTGCATTCGCGGAGTGGTTCGTCCAGCTCTGGGCGGAGAGCCTCGGCAAGGCCACGAATCGCGACGGTATGACGGTCAATGTCGGCCAGACTCCCATCGCCGCAATCGGCGCCACCGACCAGCACTCGCAGAATCAGCTCTTCATGGAAGGACCCTCCGACAAGATAATAACCTTCCTTGGGGTCGAGCGCTTCAAACAGGACCTCACCATCCCTGACGACTTTCAGAAGGACCCACAAGTTGGCTACCTCGCCGGCCACTCACTCGCCAAACTCATCAGCGCAGAGAAAAAGGGCACCGAACTCGCCCTTAAGGAACGCAGAAGGCCAACTTGTTCGATCACCCTCCCCGTCATTGATGAGAAGGCCATGGGGCAGCTCATCATGCTGTTCGAGATGGCGACCGCCTTCGCAGGCGAGCTCTACAACATCGACGCGTTCGACCAGCCCGGCGTCGAGCTCGGCAAGAAGATCGCCCGCGAGCGCCTGGCGCAGGGATAGTCGTCAATGAGGCCGGAACGCCGGCGCAACGCCATTTAACCCCGAGACCACGCAGGAAGTCCGGAGATGTGTGCGTATTACCCAGGATCAAGGGTCGAGATAAGCGGATTCGCCGCAAGACATTACGATATGCTGATGAACGTGATGATATTGGGGAGATACGCCTCCTTCATCTGGAAAGCCATTCAATTCATGGGGATCAGGCCAACTGACAAGATTCTCGATTTGGGAGCGGGCACAGGCAGGAATGCCTGCTTGATGGCGAGGCATCTTTCCTCAGGAGGAGAGATCGTAGGGCTAGATATATCCCAAGAGATGATCTCTCAGTTTGAGAGGAACTGTCGAGGTCTTTGCAATGTCAAGATCATCAATGCGAGAATTGATCAGGACTTGCCCTATGAGAGATATTTCGACAAGGTCTTCATCTCCTTTGTGTTGCACGGGTTCCCCCAGGAGGCGAGGGATCAGATTATCAGCAATGCGTTCAAGGCATTAAGAGAGGGCGGCGAGTTCTTTATATTGGACTATGCTGAGTTCTCGTTACATGAAACGCCTTTCTATGTAAGGATTCCCTTCGAACTGGTGGAGTGTCGTTACGCATTTGACTTTATTGAGAAGGATTGGAAGGAGATATTGTCATCACGAGGCTTCGGTAATTTTGAGGAACACTTTTTCTTCAGCCGATATGTGCGACTACTTAAGGCAATAAGACATTATGAGAGCACCGAGCTTCAGCTTGAAACAGATCGGAGTTATCCGGACTCCTTACACAAACAACGCACCGTATCAACCGGTGGATGAGGACGAGGGCGACTTCCGCATAATCATCGATCTCCCGTTCGTCCGTGGCCTCTACAAGCTTGCGACATTTCGTTACATCTACGTCATCTACTTCATCGACCGCATAAGGCAGAAGCTGTCAATGGAGACATCCCCTCCGTGGGCTGGTGGCACTAAGGTCGGCCTGTTTGCCAGCAGGTCCCCAGTCCGACCGAATCCGATCGGCCTCAGCGTTGTCCGCATAAAGCAGGTTGTGGATAACGAGATCGAGACATCGGGGTTAGATGTCTTTGATGGCACCCCGCTGCTTGACATCAAGCCCTACGTGAGGGATTTGGATGCTAAGGCCGATGCGAATTATGGCTGGATAGAGGAGATGGCCGGCAGAGAACACCTTCTTCTGCACATCAAGGGCATTCCTCACGACTATTGAGCGAAAGCCCCGGCCGTGCGGGACTTGACGCGGCGGCGGGCTTACACAGTGCCCGCGCGTCGAGCTCGGGGAAAGGATCGCGAGGTCGCGGCCGGCAAGGAGATAGCCATCCATTTAAGGGGCACCCCGGGTCTACAGCTAAATCTCGCGATATTGCAGCCCGGGCCAGTGCGAGAACCAAGAGTCACAACCACACAATCAAGTATGCTGTTGTGTTCTTGATTGCATATATTGTATAGTGCTCTGGAGAATACGTTTCCGAGCATGGGTGTTGGGAGGATTGTGTCGTGCAAAAATCGTTTTTCGACGAAAAGCAAGAGCCCGCCAGAATAAAGCATCTGATTCTCGAAAAGTATCTCCACGCATGGGCAACGGTTATACGAAGCAAATTCCCGGCGGGGTTTTATGTGGATGCCTTTGCGGGTCAGGGCGAATACGAGAGTGGAGAGGAGGGCTCCCCAATCATAGCAGCCAGAATACTTGGGGAAGAGGAACAGCCGAACTGCCTGTTCAAGGTTATATGCGTTGAGAAGAACAGGCAGCACTTTACAAGGCTCCAGAACGCCATCTCGCAACGAGAGTCTCGTGTCCCAGTTACCCCTTACTTGGGAGAGTTCGATGACTACGCGGACCGAATTCTGGCAGAGATCGGCGATACCCCGGCCTTCTTCTTCATAGATCCGTCCGGATTCAAAGGGGTGGAGATGCGCACGGTCAGGAACATCCTTGAGCGTCCACACAAAGAGGTTTTCATCAACTTCATGTATAACGCTGTCCAACGCTGGAAGAGCTCTCCTTCCCCGGGATTGGGCAAGACGCTCGACGCTTTCTTTGGCGGTCGGGAATGGCAGCGGATACAAGGCGAGCTGGACCTATTAAAACTATATCTTCGCAAGCTGAGGCATGGCGGCGCGTATGCTTATCATTTTCGAAACAAATTCCCTGACAAGGACCGCACATTTTACTACTTGGTTTACGCGACAAAAGTCTTCGTAGCCTTCAAGATCATGAAAGACGTCATGGTCAAGCGAGAGATGAAGGAACGGTTCCAAATGAACTTGTTTGAGGATCTGGAGTTCGGCGAATACCGTCGAAGAGTGTATTCGAAAATCGCTAGTCAGGTGACAGTTCCACGAGATGATCTTGTTAGATTCACGTATCTGGAGACCGACTCATATGTAAACCGCGATCTCACCAAGGCGCTCAAACGTCTGGAGAAGGAAGGCAAGATTGTGAAGGTTTCGACAGGCAATGAACCCGTTTATGCAGCCCGCTCAGATCCAGAGGCGCCAAGCCCAAGAGGCGTCTATCGAGCGGTGAGGGCTGTTGAACCAACAGTGCCTGTCTGGGACGAGTCACAGCGAGTTGTAAGACAACCCGGAATAAAGATTTCTCAGTTTGAGTCGCTGGATGGCTCGGTCAAGAAGATGGTGGCAAGAGTGGGTGACGGTTCCATCATAACTAGGTTTGACAAGACTCCAGTCCCAAGCAAACCGACTGATGTGGTGTGCCCTCATTTCCTTGAGCTCAAATGGGCCTATGGATGCCCTTACGATTGCGCATGGTGCTATCTTAAAGGCACGTTTCGGTTCCTGCCGACAAGGGCCAGACCGAAATTCAAAGATAGGCAAAAGGTCGAACAACACGTGCTTGCCTTCCTGAACACGCCAACCCAACCAGAGGTCCTAAACACCGGCGAGATTGCCGATTCGCTCATGCAGGAGAACACCAGTGGCTCGTTTGTGGAGTTCATCGCGCCGTTGTTCGAGTCCCAGAACCGCCACAAGGTGCTGTTTGTAACCAAATCTGACAAGATCGAGCACTTGCTCCAGCAGCCGACTCACGACCAGGTAATTGTCAGCTTCAGCTTGAATGCTGAAAAGGTGGCCGAGCGTTGGGAGAAACTGGCCCCAGTCGTTCCTCAGAGAATCGAGGCCGCGAGACGCCTCACAGAAGCCGGATTCACTGTGCGTATAAGGATAGACCCTATCATCCCCGTTCCTCGATGGAAACAGATGTATACGAAACTTCTGGAGGATATCTTCTCCTCCTTCCGGCCGGAGCGAATCACGCTTGGCTCCCTCCGTGGGCTTCAAAGCACCATCAATGGTTGCAGCGACAAGTCGTGGACCCAATATCTTTCTGAGCGCTCGAACTGGGGCAAGAAGATAGCGTTCGGGACCCGTCTTCAGATGTATGAAACAGTAAGTGAAGCTTTAAGAAAGAAGCACAACTACGCCAGAATCGCGCTCTGCAAGGAAACTGTAAGGATGTGGGACGCTCTGGGCATGGACTACACTAAGATCAAGTGTAACTGCGTCTGGTAGATAGATGGACTGGCCCCCATCGGCGTTGCCTGGTCATTGGCCCCTACTCATACGTGGTGTCGATGTCAACCAGGCCGGACTTGATGAGCTCGGCGTTCACAAAGGTGCCGTCGTCGAGATAGACGTAAGCCAACCGGCGGCCCTTGTCATCGAACTTGAAGCGCTTGCTCTCCCTTAGATAGACTTTTTTGGCCACTGTGAGCCTCTCAAGCAGCCCGGTAACCTCCGCCTCCTTGCCCGCAATCGGCTGGTAGCCAATCAGGTGGACCTTCGTCTCGTCGTCCAGCTCCAAAAGCCACGGCCCCAAGATGCGCTTTACCTTGCGGAGCTCCTCTTCGGGCGCCTGCCCCGCCTTGATGCGAGAGCCGTAGGTCCTCTTCCTGGAATCAACCTTCCGCGTTACCTTGACGACATCCCTGAACACGTATGGCAGCTTGGCGATCGAAGCCTTCAGGTCCGGCAGCGGGTCCTTCTGAGAAACAAACTCAAACCTCACATCACCTCCAAAGACCGTAACCTCTCTAGCGCCAGTTTTCTGCTCTATAAGCGGGCGATAGTTGGGGTTGATCTCGTAGCCGATCGAGTTTCTGCCCTGATTCTTGGCCGCAAGCGTCGTCGTGCCGCTGCCTAAGAAGGGGTCGAGCACCGTGTCGCCAACGAACGAGAACATCCGGATGAGTCGCTTGGGCAGCTCCTCGGGGAACGGCGCGATGTGCTCAAGCCATTGCGGACCACGGCTTGCGGCTTGCGGACTGCGCTTTCCCCCAAGACGTGTCTCATTCGAATCACCCACCGACGACGTATCGCCAAAGGGAGACGTCCTCTTCGAAAGATCTGAACGAGGCTTTCTCTTGGCGGAGGCGTTCTTCTTGATTCGCTCACCTGGGAAGTCCCAGTGCCCATAGAAGTACTTATTCCATTCGGTTAGGCTGAGTTTTGAGGCTTTTTTTGCCTCGTCCGAGACCTCGGGTGGCTCGCCGAGCTTCTTGAATATCAGAATGAACTCGTAGTCCAGCTTGATTATCCCATTGCGCGGGTAGGGATAAGAGCCCATGATCGAGGCGCCGCCGGTGGTGTTGCAGGTCGTAACCTTCTGCCAGATGATGGCTCCCATGTAGTCCAGCCCCAGCGCCTCGCACATCCTGACGATCTCGGTGCGGATTGGGATGACCTTGTATCTGCCGTAGTATGCGGCGCGGGCGAACTGGTCGCCGATGTTGATGCAGAGTCGGCAGCCTTTGTGCAAGACTCGCTGGCATTCCTTCCAGACGAGGTTGAGGCTGTTGATGTAGTCCTCGTATGTGTCGTCGAAGCCGATCTGGCCCTTCGCACCGTAGTCCTTCAACTGCCAGTAGGGTGGCGATGTAACGATCAGATGAACGGACTCGTCGGCCACCTCCGCCATGGAGCGGCTATCGCCGAATATTATCTTGTGCGTCGTTTGCATTGGTTACAAGTCAGATAGGCTTAGCGACCGGTGAAAAAAGTGGAAGCTGGCTCCATCGGTCTCGCTGAACGACTGCCGCGCTCTTAGCATCGACCAATATCTGCTGATAGAGATCGTCAAGTATTGCCGAGCTGGCCTGCAGAGCCTGTTCAAGGGGCACGTCATTACAGCGACACCTGGAGAAGTGTTCAACCGACTTGGCCATGAGGATCGCGAATACATCAACTTTTGAGACCGGCAGGCCAGAGTCCAGCGTTCGGTGGACCCAGTCGGCTGAATCATCTGCGATTCTCGTTTTCACGTTAGGCCAAGGGGACCGCGGCTCTGGAGACGGTCCCTTGCGACACACAAAGACCGCGTCGTATCGGATGTTTCCCTCGCTGCTGTGAAACCCGCTCTTACCCTCGGAGCGCACTATGGGACAAGCAGAGACGTAGAATCCGGCGCCAGAGATGGCCTCTGCGACTCGCTGCCACGCGGTAACGCGGTTGTGGTGGAATGTGAATACTAACAGACCATTGGACTTGAGGACTCGACGACATTCGGCAAAAACGTCCCGCAACGAATCCTGAAACAAGGATGCTCCCTTGCCCATCTTGTCGTTTTGAATCATCTCGTCTGCCCGGCTGGAGAGTTCCGGCCGGAAACAAGCGTATGAGTCCTTCAGTGCGAGTCTGAGCCAAACGTAGAAGAAGTCGGCCAGCTCAGAATACTGAACATTGTCCAAGTATGGGGGGTCTGTAATGACGGCGTCCACAGAGGCATCAGGGATAAACGAGAGTTCGCGAGAAGATTGGCTCTTAAGAAGTACTCCCCTTCGAGCCTTCATCAGTCCCTTAAATGATGACTCCATCCGTGTTTGATAGGCCTTCGCGGGCTCGAGCGCAGAACTACCTCCGGTCGATTTCGGCGTCGAGAGTGTGCTGTATTCAGCCCAATAGGCTTTCGCCCGGCGCATTTTTTGGTAGCACTTCACAAACGTAGAACGTCCGTATCTGGCGCCCCAAACATTGTTCTCCGTCGGTCGCTCGATTGGGTGGAAAGCATGAAGACCGAAGAGGAGAGATATTTTATGCCATTGGACCTCATATTTGCAGAACATGTTGTTCGCGTCCAAACAATCGGAAAAGGCTATGAGCATCAGTTCGCGCACGTTTCTGTCAGGTATCTTTCTTATCTCCGACAGCAGCGTGCCAAGACAGAGAAGTTGCCTCTCGTTGAACATTTGGCTGAAGTAACGATACCCATGGTTTACCGGGCGAGGATCGCTTCTGCCCTCGACCGGTATCAGCTGTCTGGGTATAAGGAGTTTTTGACGGTCTTCCCTGAAAAGGGCTCTTGCTCTCTCGAAAAGGTCTATGTCTGCCGAATCAGCACGTTTGAAAAAGCGGCCGCATGTATTGCAATACCCTTCAAGTGCGAAAAGCTGTGCGTCCAGTGCACCTCCCCTTCTTTCCACCGCATCAATCACTCTTTGAGTTGCGCCACATACATTACATCGGAATGTCCCTTTCCCCGACACACCTTTGGATGGGACGAAACAATAGCCGCATTGGGGACACCGAGTTCTTGAGGATCCAGGACCTGCCACATCGAACAAATGGAGGCATTCCGGACAGACCACAACACTTGAACCGTTCTTCCGAGAAAGCTCATAGTTGGGGAAAAGCCGTATTCGAGACCCGCATTCAGAGCAGACGGCCGATTTGACCCAAAAGGCATACATAACCTCCGCCGAATGTCCCGCGGGACAACGTGTGGTATAAAGTTTTTTGATGAACTTACCAGCGGTATTCTCAAGACGATTAAAAGCTCTATCCAGTTCGGTTAAGCTTACAGGCTCTATTTCCTTCTTTGTTATGAACCAGGCTACGGGATTGATGTCCACTCCGATGACTCGCGCACCCAGGGCCAAAGCTTCAACCACCGTTGTCCCACCTCCCATAAAAGGATCAAGAATAACGGTCCTCTCCAGGTCAAATCCACGTTCAAACTTCGACCATATTTCTGCCTCACTTTCCTCGGCATCCACAGACGCGGCTAGAGTGATCATCCTAAAAACGGTGCCGAGGCGCCGCGCCCACCATTTGTGCATTCGGTAGACGGGTTTTTTAGAATTGCCCTCTGCCAGCGCCAGCGGGTTAAGTCGCTCGACCGGCAGATCCCTCTCGATGTATCTCATGCTCATGAATTCAACTTGAGGAGGTTGGCCCACATGGTGTCAACGTCTTCGCCATAGAGCTGGATGAACTGAGCCGTCAGCTCCTCCATTCTATCTATTATAAGCTGACGAAGCGAGCGCCCGTCAGGGGCACGGAATGTCTCCGCAACTTCCGCTGCAATGTTATAGACCTCGTCGATACACTTTGGATCATCAGAGATAAACTCCCAGAACGCTCGGCCGGCCAGCCAATCGACGCCACCCTCCTGTCGCACATATTTCCTCACGATCCCACTGACCTGCCGGGGAGCCCCATAACACATGCCATACAGAGCTACAGAACCCCGATTGCGGCGCTGTGCGCTTCTCAATAAAGATGCCAACCGAACCCCCAGACCCTTTGGAATGGTGTTCGGCCCGCTCTTGATTTGGATGTGGTAATGTGTTCCCTCCTTGGTTTTCAGTATGTCTGCCCCCTCAACACCGGTCCCCTCCGAAAAAACCTTCGCGGCATCTTGCAGCGCAATCCCGAGGGAGGTAACGGCTCCTCGTTCCAGCCTCTGCTGCATAAGCCACCGGACGACATCTCTCGGTTCTCGCATGTCAAGACTAGGTGCGAGTAGTTTAATAAGGAATGGATTCACATTGAGATCGGTAATGCTAAGCTTGGATACCTTCTTGTAACGTTCCTGCAAAAACCTCACGAAAATGGCTTTGATGCGCTCGCGCTGCTCTTTCGTCATCTCTTTCCTGAATAATGGCCCAATGCGATTGCCCGTCTGCACCCTTCATAAAACCATAGCCTAACGTATGCTCACCATTATTATAGTCAAAGCGCATTCCGATTCAATTGCCTCAATTAGGCACGGACCATCATGTTCGCAGTGGTCGCTCACAGGGGATTGTTTCTTCAAAAGTAACGCTTTGCTACAATGTGCCTTCTTTTATTATCCATTTTGAAACCAAAGGATGGGGCGATGCAGGAGGATAACGAGCAGGTAAGTCGGGACGAGGAGGAGTTTAAGCCTTACGTCGCCGCGGAGCGGGCGGTTCCAGAGTTCACAATCCGCTCAATCGTGTTGGGCGTCGTGCTTGGGATAGTGTTCGGGGCGGCGAACGCCTACCTCGGCCTGAAGGTCGGCATGACCGTCAGCGCCTCGATCCCCGTGGCGGTCATCTCGATGGCAATACTGCGCGGCCTGATGCGAGGCGGGACAATCCTTGAGAACAACATGGTTCAGACGATCGGCTCGGCCGGCGAGTCGCTTGCGGCCGGCGTCATTTTCACGATTCCGGCGATGATTCTGCTCGGTATTGGCGACGTGGGCCTGCTGAAGATCATGGTCTTGGCGCTTTTGGGCGGGTGGCTGGGCGTGCTGTTCATGATCCCGCTGAGGCGCTATCTGATCGTCTCTCAGCACAAGAAGCTGCCGTATCCCGAGGGGACTGCTTGCGCCGAGGTGCTCGTTGCGGGCGATACGGGCGGGACAAAGGCGAAGAAGGTCTTCTTTGGCGTGGCGTGGGGAGCGGTCTTCAAGTTCCTGATGGACCCTCACGGCCTTGCGCTCTGGAAGGAGACGCCGAGCTGGCGGCTCCCTGTCCCGCAGGGCGCACAGGTCAGCGTTGAGACGCTCCCGTCGCTGCTGGGCGTCGGGTTCATCATCGGTCCCAAGATATCAGCTTACATGCTCTCCGGAGGCGTTTTGGGCTGGCTCGTCTTCATCCCACTGTTCTACGCACTGGGCTCGCGCATCGCAGAGCCGCTCTTCCTCGCAAGCGTGCCAATCAGTCAAATGGAGCCAATAGACGTCTGGCACAACTACATCAGATATATCGGCGCTGGTGCGGTCGCCGTGGGTGGGATAATGAGCCTCGTCAGGGCTGTCCCGACCGTCGTCGAATCGGTGAAGCTCGGGCTGAGCAAGGCCTACAAGACAATCGGCATCGTCAAGGCCAAGCGGACCGACCGCGACCTCCCGCTCAAGCTCGTCGCGGCCGTCGCAATAGCGATGGGCATCGCGATCTGGCTGCTTCCGCAGGTGAACATCGGCCTTGTAGGCGGGTTCGCGACGGTGATCTTCAGCTTCTTCTTCGTTACGGTCTCCGCCAGAATTGTGGGCATCCTCGGCAGCTCCTCCAATCCCGCATCGGGCATGACAATCGCGACGCTCTTGGGGACCTCGGCCATCTTCGTTCTGTTCGGTATCGGCGGCACGGCGGGGATGGCAGCGGCCCTCAGCGTGGGCGCGGTCGTCTGCATCTCAATCTGCATAGCCGGGGACACGTCGCAGGACCTAAAGACAGGCTTCCTCGTTGGAGCAACGCCGCGGCTGCAACAGATAGGTGAATTCCTGGGCGTTCTGACGTCCGCGGTCTTCGTAGGCGGAACGCTGTTCATCCTGCACGAGGGATATGGCATCGGCTCGGCCGCGCTCCCGGCGCCTCAGGCAACGCTGATGAAGATGGTCGTCCAGGGTGTTTTCCAGGGCAAAATGCCGTGGACATTGATCATCGTCGGCGCGTTCGCCGCGTTGGTTGTCGAGCTGTTCGGCATCTCCTCGCTCCCCTTCGCGGTCGGTCTCTACCTGCCGCTCGAGCTCACAACGCCAATTATGATGGGCGCCCTTGTCAAAAGCGCAGTGGAGAAGAGAGGGCATGCCGAGCGACTCAAGGGGCGAGGAGAGGGTGGGATATTGTTCAGCTCGGGGCTCATCGCGGGCGGAGCCTTGGTTGGCATCGCCTTCGCCCTCATCGCATACTCCGGCGCCAAGATGGGCTTTGGCGGGGGCAAATGGATGGGACCCTGGGCCGATCCTGTCTCGCTAGCGCTATTCGTGGGGCTGGCCGCAAGCCTCTACAAGGCAGCGCGCTCAAGGTGAGAACAACAGCGCACAAGGCCGACTGAGCCGCTAAGTCTTGTCATCATCCTCTCCGAGCGGCCGAACCTTGATGGAGCTTCCGGGCTTGGCAACGTCCGAGAGCCAATCGGGAACGCTCGGGCCGTCCGCATTCTGCTCCTTTGCCGCATCTGTCAGCGCGGCGTAGAACTGCCGGGACATGTCGGAGAGCTGGCCCCAAACCCGGCCTATGCTGCGCGCAACTCCGGGCAGCCTCTTCGGCCCAACGAACAGCAACGCTATCACAAAGATAAGCAGAAGCTCTGTCAACCCAATGCCAAACAAGATGGTTCTCCTTTCGACGCCCAGAAGCATGCGCTCCGCTTTGAGCAATTGCAAGCCAGAGGCGAGACCCCAATAATCAGACTGACGCAGATGGTTCCAGCCTTTTGGAGTGCGGCCGCTTGACGCGACATCGATCCTACGTCAATCATGACTGCAGCAAT
>QMNL01000015.1 GCA_003647755.1 Candidatus Coatesiibacteriota bacterium | reverse complement strand
ATCAGCTCGCTCACAAGGACACGCATAAGCCGAGCGCTCGCCCGGGAGCTACTGCATCTTTCCGCCCAGCACAAGGCCTACCACCTCCAGGTGCAGCTCAACTCCGCACGCCTGCTCACTGCATTAATCGCCCCGGGAGCGGTTATTCGCCAATTGCCGGCATAAGTTCCGCCTACCTGAAGCTGAAGGTTGTAACCGACAGGTCTCCTATCAGCTCAAAATGAGAGCCCGACACGCATATCGCTGCGAACAGCGTGTACTGCCCCGTCGGGATCGGAGCCACCAGCGGGAGCGTTATCAGCGTGGTCGGAGGGATGTATAGGTCCTCAGGCAATCTCAACGAGAATGGAGTCGGCGACGTCCCAAAGCCTGGGAAGAACAGGAGGTCCCCGGAGCCAGGGATGAGGACGGCCGCATAGACATCGGCATCAATTGCGGGGCCAGGATTACCGAGCGTGTAAAGAGCCCAGACCGTATCACCCAAACGATACTCGGCCCTGTCGGTCGTTACCGCGACGAACGGCGTCTTGTCCTGAGACACTGACCCAGTTAGCACTATCTGTTTGTTCGGTGTGCTGGGATCGTTCGAGCTGATCGTCAAATGCCCAGGCATCTCCTTGTCTGGCCCAGCAAGGTAGAAGACGTTCAACCCGAGCGACTCGGTGGGTGACAGTGTGAACGACCCGGGCCCCACGAAGTAGAACGGATCGCCGCTGGTGTAAACCGCATCGACAGCCAGGTCTGCATTGCCGTCATTGCGCACCACGACCTTGAAGGTCCCCACGTTACCCACCTGTAGCGCGCCGAAGTCGTGAGATTCATCGGAGACCCACAGCGCAGGCTCAGGTGCCTGGGGCTGATACATCGTGGTCGAGCACGGGGTGTCCCCAGCAGGCTCTTCGTTGCCGGCCTGGTCTTTTGAGACTGCCTTGAATTCGTAGAGACCCGCACCAGCAGGGAAGGAAAACGTGAACGTCCCCGAGCCAGCCTGAGACACAAGCCCGGTCTCAACCCACGCCAATTCACCAGACAGCCGATACAGCAGCCTCGTCTCGGAGACGCCGCTTCCAGCATCCGTGGCAGTGAACCTGACTTCTACGGACGGGCTCGAGGTTGCCTCCGGCGACTCGCACGATGTCTCAGGCGCCACGGTGTCGAGCAGAACCGAGCAGTCCGGCGACGATGGCGCAAGCTGGCTGTTGCCAGCCATATCGGTCGCTATGGTGTAGAACTCGTAGAGGCCGTCGCCGTCTGGGAACTCGAACTCGAACGTGCCGGATGACTCCTGCGACGAGTATCCCGCCGGCTTGGCAAGCCCATGCTCGTGCGAGTAATAAAGGTCAACCGAGGCGATGCCGCTGAGTGTGTCCGCGGCGGTGAAGCTGATGGGGATTCGAGATTGGTTGGTGAGGCTGGCGCAGCTTGCGCTCGAGGTCGGCGGGATGGTGTCAACGATCGTCTGGCAGTCGGGCTCCGGAGCAAGCGGCTCCACGTTCCCAGCCATGTCGCGGGCACGTGTTACGAAATAGTAGTGGCCATCGCCGTCCGTGGGGTCGAAACTGAATCCGCCCGAGGGTGCGCCTACGGAAAGCCATGTGTCCTCCCATGGACCCATTTCGAACCTGTAGTAGAGCGAGACGCTGTCTATGTCCGATGCGCCCTCGCCCGTCGTGAACGTTACTATAAAGGCCCCGGTCGCGAATTCGGGGCTTCGGCACGTGGAATCTGGGGCAGTCGTGTCGAGGACCAGGCTCGCGTCGGCCTCATCCTTGCGAGCCTCCATGTTGCCCGCCATGTCCTCACTGATGGTGTAGAACGAATACAGCCCGTCGCCACTCGAAAGGGTAACATGAAACTCTCCCGTCTGGCCCCCAGCAGTGAGGCCAGTATCCTCGAAGTTGCCACCCTCATAGCTCATCCAAAGCTGCGTCCTCCGAACGCCGCTCGTCTCGTCGCTCGCAGAAAATGCAATCGTTGCCGCAGTTGAGGCAATAGTGTCCGGCGCCGTGCACGTCGATGATGGTGCGTGGGTATCAATGATCGTGGCGCACGTCGAGGTATCCCCGGCGCTCTCATGATTTCCGGCAAGGTCAGTTGAGAGCGTTCTGAAGACAAAAGCGCCATCTGACGGCGCCTCGAAGTTGAACCTGCCGTCGAAACCCTCCTTGACGTCGGGCAGAGTCACCCACTGCCCGTCATCGAGGCTGTATTGCAGCCTCGTGAAAACTTCGCTGGAAAGCGCATCTTCCGCCTCAAACAGAACTTCGACCTGCGACTGGGTGGCAAACTCCGGTGCAATACAGCTGGAGCTGGGTGGCGTCATGTCGAATGTCGTGCTCGCAAGGGGGTGGGTGGGGTCGCCGTTCGAGTTGCCAGCGAAGTCTCTGACCTCGACCCAAAAGCCGTAGGTTCCCTCGCCAGAGCTAAAATCAAACTGTAGGCTGTCGCCTTCAGGCCCGGAAGAGATGTCCGTCGCCTGCCAGTCACCCCCGTCAAACTGGTACCACAACGATGCGCCAGCCAAGCCGGATACCCGGTCAGTCGCATCGAAGTTGACATCCAACGTGCTGGCGCTTGCCCAGACGAGGGTTGAAACCGTAACGACAGGCGCAGTCCAGTCAACGACCGTGCGAGTCTCGGGCTCGGACGGAATCCGCTCAATGTTGCCGGCTGGGTCGTGAGCCACGGCGGCGAACCCCCACGTGCCCTCCTGAGTCGCAAGTCCGAAGTCAAAGGTGCCGACTGGGTCGACCGTGCTCTGGAAGTATGTCCAACTGCCATCTCCATATTTGTAGTATAGATCAACGAGCGCGACGCCAGCGATGTTATCCGAAGCCTCGTAGGAGACCGCGACAGTTGATTCGCTCACGTAGGCTGGCGAGTTACTCGTGGACGTGGGTGCAGTAACGTCGTAGATGGTCGTCGCACAGGCCCCGTCCAACGATTCAGCATTGCCCAATGCGTCAACCGCTACGACGCTGAACTCATAAGACCCCTCCGGGCCCGGGAAGTGGAAGGAGAACGCACCGGCCGGCGTCCCCTCCAGTGTCTCAGAGAGAACCCACGCGCCGCCATCCATTCTGTAATAGAGGGAGTCGCTCGTGATCGCCGAGTGGGTATCACTTGAAAAGAACCCCACCGTGACCGAGGAGAGAGTCGCATATTGAGGCGCGTCGCAGGTTGTGGTCGGAGGGGTAGTATCAACGAGGGTTACCGAGTCGGGACTTGCGGGTTCCTGCTCGCGCACGTCATCGTTGTTGATGGCGATGGTGAAGAACCCGTAGTGGCCGTCGCCGAGCTCGGCCTCAAACTCGAATGTCCCCGCCGTCTCGGTCGCCACGAGGCCGCTATCCTGTGGCTCGCCGCCCTCGAACACGAACCAGAGCTCCACCTGTTGCAGCCCAGGCACGCCGCCGCTTGCGGTGTATGACACCAGAACGGTCGTGTCGGTCGCGGCCGCCGGGGAGGAGCAGTGCGAGATGGGCATACTCTCATCGAAATATGTGGAGCAGTCTGCGCTTGTGGGTGTCTCCTCAAGGTTGCCAGCGTGGTCCGCACAGACCGTCCCGAAACCATACGTCCCCGCACCGTAAGGAAGGGAGAACGAGAAGCTACCTGATGTTCCCGTCATGAAGAGGCCAGAATGCTCCCAATCACCCCCATTGAATCTGAACAGCAGCTCGGTCTCGGCGACGCCGGAGAGAGAATCTGCCGCCTCGAATCCGACCGCTACCGGCGCCTCGTTTGCTATGTCGGGCGAGGTGCACGATGACTGAGGCGCCGTGGCGTCGAATATACAGGTTGTGTCGGCTTCGGCTGGGGGCGACTCCCGGTTGCCAGCAGCATCGGTCGCAATTGTGTAGAAGTCATACTGTGCCTCGCCAGAGGAGCACGGGAACGCAAATGTGCCCGATGTTCCAGGCAGCGACAGTCCTGAATCCTGGAAGTCACCATCACCCACGCGATACCACAGTTCTGTCGAGGCGACCTGGGAGCTCAGGTCAGAGGCAACGAAATCGACTGCGATCGTTGCCACCGTGGAGTAGGCTGGAGATGTGCAGGATGAGCTTGCCGGGACGCTATCGACGATCGTTACTGTGTCCGGCGTTGCGGGAGGGTCCTCCTCGTGGCCGGCCAGGTCGAGAGCTCTCGTGTAGAAGCTGTATGACCCATCGCCGTTCTCGGCTCTGAACTCGAACGCTCCTGATTCGCCCTCTTTAGGGGCACCCCACTCCGAATAGGACCCGCCCTCGAAACTCATGAACAGAGCGGTGTGGTTGATCCCACAGCCCGCGTCGCTGGCCGTGAACGTTACCGTGAACGTCGTCGAGCCAACAGCTGGGGACACGCAAGCCGAGCTAGGGCTGGACTGGTCGAGCACGGTTACAGCGTCGTAGCTAGCGGGTGGGTCCTCCACGTTCCCCGCCTTATCCTCGGATATGCTGTAGAAGTAGTAAGCGCCCTCGCCCTGCTCTGCCTCATAGGTGAACTGCCCCACAGTGCCACTCTTCTCAAGGCCGGTGTCCTCGAACTGTCCATCCTCGAATTTGGCGTAGAGCCTTGTGCTCTGAATGTTTGTGCCCGTGTCGCTCGCCTCGAACCAAACGGTGATGGACCCGGACGGGCTGCACCCAGGCGCCGTGCAGAACGACTGGGGCTTTGCGGTATCGAGTATGGTGAACGTGTCGCAGTCTTGGGGCGGGGCCTCTACGTTCCCAGCAACGTCGGTCGCTATCGTATAGAAATAGTAGTTGCCATCGCCTCTGCCTAGATGAAAATTGAAAGCCCCCGATGTCCCCATCTCGTCCTGTCCGGTGTCGTTCCATGCCCCATTATTGAATTTATACCACAGCCGCGCGCTATCGATGCCGGACTTCGCATCCGAGGCGGTGTATTGGACCGAGATGTCGGTCTGGTTGGAGAGCCTGGGGGCTGTGCAGGAAGATTGCGGAGGCACGGTCTCGACCTCGACCTGGACGTCGGCGCTCCCAGGCGCCGTTTCCTCGTTGCTGGCCCGGTCTCTTGCGATCGTGTAGAACGAGTAGGTGCCGTCCCCGGAGGGTGGCGTGAAGGAGAAGGTGCCGGACTCGCCACTTGCCGGCTCGCCGGACTGGTACCAAGAACCGCCCTCGTAACGGTACCAGAGGTATGTCAGGGCGACGCCGCTGCCGCCGGCATCACTGGCCGTGAAGTTCAGCGCGATGCTCGTTGACGCCCAACCAGGCCCAGTGCAGCTCGAGGAGGGGGCGGTGGCGTCATAGACCGTCTGGGTATCGGCCCCGCCCGGCGGGTCCTCGCGATTGCCGGCCGTATCGGTCGCTATCGTGTAGAAGTAGTAAAGCCCCTCGCCATGCGGAGGGTTGAAGTGGAATGTCCCGGCGTTGCCGCCGAGCGAATCGCCCGAGTCAGTCCACCCACCCGACTGATACTTGTAATACAGCTGGGTCTTCAGGACTCCGCTCCCAGTGTCAGACGCAGTGAAATTGACCGCCACCGGGTTACCTGAGTACTCATCGCACCAGCACGTTGATTCCGGGGGTGCACCGTCCACCGTCGGGCCCGAATACGTCCCAGTCGCCGGCAGCCTGGCGCTCTCACCACGTCCATCCTCGAAGTAGAAGTAATAGTTGTGCGTTCCGCTGGGCAAAAGCGTCTCGTATGTATAGGTCCCATCGTTTTCAGAACCAGTCGAGAGCGACATCTCGTGCGGTGCCCCATCGATATAGAGTTCCTTCGTGTGCGCGCTATCACCGTCCGGATCGAAGTAATCAACCGAGAACGTGAACGTATCTGTCTCACCTCCAGAATCCGGTGATACGCTGCCGTTTGAGAGTTCCGGAGGCTCGTTCGAGCTGGCCCCCGTGATCACAAGAGCGTAAGGCTGAGGCCCGACCGGCACGTTGTAGGCCGACACCGTAATCTGATATGTGCCTGGGTCGGGATTGTCGATCTGCACGCACTCAACGACATTGAGCCTGTCGTAAGTGCCGCCCGATGTTGAGCTCCCGCCAGAATAGTTGTTCCCCTTGAACATGCTCGAATCGGGCGTCTCGACCGTGAGATCGAGGTCATTGACGAGATTGGTGCTCGCAGAGAGCGACGATCGGTAGTCCGTCCACACCAGCGTTACCTCGAGCTTGCACTGGCCCTGCGACCTCACCTCGTAGGTATCGCTCTGACCCGTTGAAAGCCCCGGCGAGACGTCTTGCACCTCCAGCGGGCATTGGTCCCCGGCAAAGTAGAGCGCATCGTCCAGGAGGATACGGCCCCAGCCCTGGCCGGTGCTCGGAATCGGGCCGTCCGTGTAGTTACCGGTCATGTTCCTCGCGGAGTTCACGAGAGTCGCCTTGAGTAAAGCGGCGCTCGGCACGAAGCCGTCGGCCGCATTCGCAGCCCCAGACGGATAATAGCCGTCTGTGTAATACTGCCGGACAAGGGCCGCCAATCCGGCCGTCGTTGGGCAAGCCATGCTCGTGCCGGAAGAATACCGCAGGCCACAATTGTAAGTATAAACGTTATAGTCGTCAGAAGCCGAGCGAACAGAGTTGCCAGGTGCACACACGGTCGGCTTGGCTCTCCCATCCTCGGTCGGCCCGTTGCTGCTGAAAGACGCCACGTTCTCTGGGTCCTGGCCGGTGTAAACATTCTGCGACGCCCCGACCGAGACCAGGTCCTTGGCAGTAGCGGGCGTTCCAACAGTGTGCTCGCTCGGCCCGTCGTTGCCAGCCGCGAACACAATCAGGAACGAGGGGTTGTCCCACATGAACTCATCTACATCCTGGGCATAGGAATCGTAGCCGTTATAGCCGGCGCCCCAGCTGTTCGAGTGAATCCTGGCCCCAGCGTCCCTGGCCTGGGCGAAGAGAGTATTCAGGTTGCCCGGAAGCCCCGAAAGAGACCCGCCGGCTGCCACGTCCTGAACGACCAACTTCGCACAAAACGCCATCCCGTCTCCAGTGTCATACTGCTCAGGATTCGCCGAATCGTCGCCGACTATCGTCCCCGCACAGTGCGTCCCATGTCCGTAGGCGTCCCAGTCCCCGTTGCCGGCAAGGTCGTAATAAACGATCGTCTTGCGCTGGTTGTTGTTGATGGTAGAGGTCGGCAACCCCTGCGACTCGTCATAGAAGAAACACATGTCAGCATCGAGTCCCGTATCAGAAATCCCGACTATCTGACCCTCGCCATGGATACCCTTATCCCACACGGGCGTGCTCCCCTCTGAATAAGACTGACATATCCAGCACGAGTTCTCGTTCAGAAGAACAGGCTGCCGATACCGCTCGATCCAGAGAACGTTCGGGCGCCTCGCCACCTCAGTTAGGACTTGATACAGATCGTCCGACCACACCCTAACGCGTAGCCGCTGCGTGGTCCTGAACACCGAATCTCCCACGACCTCGACTCGCGCCTCGCTCGCCGCAAGCGCTTCGGCAAGACTGTCGAGCGATTTGCGTGTCTCTCCGAACTGCTGAATCGTTATCTCGATGAACCCCTCCGCATCAGAGCTCGCGTCCAACAGGCCGGGGCTCAACTTGAAAGCCGGCTGATACAGTCCCGCCCACACAGCCCCATGCGTCCCATCACGAGGCCAACGCGAGACTATGTCCCAGCTGCCATCCCGCATCACGACCAGATAGGCGTAATCCGGCAGATAGCCCACAATCCTAGCGCCGGCGTCAACCAACGCTTCTCTCTGCTTGCCAGTAACAGGACCCGAGAACTGAACGATGTACAGCCCCCCAGTCCCAGGCGGATAGGAATTGAGCAACAACTCGTCTGGTATCCCAAGCGTGTCGAGCTCTCCCGGCTCAAAGGTCAGAAGCCGCAGTCTAAGAACCGGCGGCTCATGAGTTTGAGGCACGATTGCCATCGAGAGAATGTAGGTCGCAAGACAGAGCAAAACGGTAAGCAGCACCTTCTTCAACATCTATGTTGTCCTCCGTGGATTAAGATGATCAGGCCAGAATCAATACTATAATACTACTCGCAGCGGGCAAAAAGTCAGGCCCTTTTATCCTGTGCCACGTCTTGCCAGCGCAGACTGCCCAGCGGTTGCTTGCCCTCATTTGCGGCAGCTTTCCCCCAGCTTCGCCCCGCGCCCAATAATCAGATTGACGCAGGTGGTTCTAGCCCTTTGGAGTGCGGCAGCTTGACGCCGCCATTTCTCGTCGCGGCTCGACGCGACGTCGATCCTATGTCAATCATCGCTGCAGCAATCGCCTTTTGGAAAGAGCTGAAGTTGTCTATTGGAGCGCGGTGTCAAGCCGCCGCACTCCAAAGTCGTCCAACGGGTGTAACTTATAGACCGATGCCTGCCGAACACATAGCCTCTGCGCACCGGCAAAGCGTGTTCATCCCACCATCTGCCTTGCCAATAATCTGGAGGGCAATGGTTTCCCCCAATGAACCGTTCTAAAGACCCGGTGCCCGCGATGATGTGATGCACTGGGCCCCCGGCAGCGCTTGCCCGTTTCTCCACGGCTTGATATGATCCCGAAAATGCCTGATAACCTTTACGTCTTCGTCAACTGGGCCTGCGCCGCGGTGCTTGCAGGCGCACTGCTCAAGAGACTTTGCCCCAACTGGACCTTCTCCAGGCTGCTCTTCTCGCCCAAAATGAGGTCCGCTCGACTCATCGTGCTCGCTGCAATTCTCGCTATCTCCGCGGCGGAGTTCGTTCGCACCACGCTCTATGAGCCAATGTTCCAGCGAGCCGAGCCGGGCGATAACGTGCAGCTGCCGAGCGAGACCGCCGGCCAGAAGCCTCCGGCTAAACCGCCTAAAAGCCTCGATTTCGCGGAGTATTGGCTCGGCTCGAAGGACCTTGCGCTCGGCCATAACCTCTATCGGGACATGGCCGGATATATCCATTTCAAGACTGCACAGTTCAGAAAGGAGGGCAGGCAAGTCCCGATGGCCAGGTACTCGGACTGGTTGCCGACGAGCAAGGAGGGGTTCCAGAGGCTTGACGAGCTCTCCCGAGAGAACGGCATCCCAGTCTTCCCATACTTCACCTATCCGCCCACATGGTATGTGCTATTTACACCGTTTACCAAAATGGATTGGCGCAAGGCGCATGACATCTGGCTCGTTGCGAACCTCGTGTTCGTCGCCGCTGCAATCGTCTTGACTTTACTGGCAATCGGATACCGACCCGTGGGGCTGGAGGAGATGCTCGCCCTACTGACGCTCATTCTGGGCTACTCGCCGCTCATATTCGCGCTCAAAGAATGTCAGGCCAACAGCCTCGTCCTTCTCATCATCTCCACCGCTTTGTATCTAGCATCGCGCAGCAAGAACGCTGCGGCAGGTGTGCTTCTCGCGCTCGGAGCAGCGGTCAAAGTTTTCCCGGGGATAATTCTCCTCTATTTTCTCTGGAAGCGCAAGTTCAGGCTTGCGGCCTGGGGCTTCATTTGCCTGCTTGTCATCATGGCGGCCTCGGTCGCAGCGGTCGGCTGGGACGTGCACTACTGGTACTTCTTCAAGGTGGCGCCGACATGGGCCTCGAATATGAGGGCTTTCGATATGAACCAGTCGCTCGCCGGAGTCGTCGCCCGTGCACTGGTCGGAGGCGAGGGCATACGGCCAATTGCCCACCGTCCGGCGCTCGCAAGGGCTTTAATCACGTTCCTGCAGGCCGTGCTCTTGGCGATTGTCCTGTGGGTAACTGGGGGTCGGGCGCGTCAGTTCGATCGGCGTGTTTGGCTCGAGATAGGTCTCGTCATAGTCTTCTACCAGCTCGCCTCAACGTGGGTTCTGATTCACCACTTGGAATGGCTTTTGATCCCCTTCCTGTTCGTCTGGGGGATGAGCCGCAGCGCCAAAACTGCCTCGCCCGGGCTTTGGTTCGCCCTCGGCGCCTCATACGTGCTTACGGGCGTCAGGTATATTTATTGGCGTGAGGCGTTCAGGGGGGGGTGGATGGCACTTATGACATCGCTCAAATCTATGGGGACGCTGGTTCTGTTTCTCGCACTCGCCGTTTGGATTTGGCGTTTAAGACGGGAGCAGCCCTGAAACCGAGTATTGGGCCATCAACGCTCGGCCAAAGATGTCTAATCAGAGCCCTTGGCGGGCGGCGTCCTACGAAGACTCTTGACGGCGCTCATTAGCCTCCGGGCGTTCTGGCGCATCAGGTCAAGACAGTTGCCCGCGTTGGGCTCCAAACCTATGGCCGAGGCAAGAAGGACGATCTTAAACCCACCTAATTCGGCCAGTTTCTCGGGAAACGATTGCTCCGACTGTGCATCAAGAACAATGATGCGCACCCTGTTTCTGGCCAGCGTCCTGGCAAGCCTTCTGGCGGCGCCCGGTTCGGCAATGCGGGGGAACATCTGGTCCAGCCGGCCGACCACCGAAAGGTTGAATCGCCGAGCGAAGTAGAACATCCCATCACATCCGGCGACCATCTTGATGCTTGAGGCGGGGGCCAGCTGCGCAGCCACCTCCGATTCCACACTGTTCAGCTCGGCGAAATAGACCATCCGCTCTTGCTGGAGATATTTTGCCGCCTCGGGCAATATCGAGATGATGGTCATCTGAATGGCCAGCACCATCTCCCGAACGTTGCCCGGATCAAGCCAGAAATAGGGGTCAGCCTGTCCTGCATAAGCAGCCGCACCGGCGACGATGTGCTTCCCTGTCCTGTCCAAAAGCCCTACGTTTTTCGACAGGTCAACGATCTTGAGGTCGGGTCTCTGCAGGTCCCGAGTTATGTCATCAACCCAATCATCAAAACCGGCCCCGACCTTGATAAGCAGGTCCGCCTTGTATATCTGCACGACGTCCCTGGGTGTCTGGTGAAAACTCCGCACCTGGGCCTCATCCGAGACAAGGCTAGTTACCTTCACGTATTGATCACACGTCCGGGCCACCAGGTCCTTGAGAATCGGGATCGTTACGACAACTTTGAGCCTCGGCGTTGACCCAACACCTTGCGCATTGGGGTGCCTCCCTGCAAACCGCGGCATCTGCGTCAGGACCAAAAAAGTCAAAAGCGTCCAGACGCCCAGGAGCACTGACCCAAGTATTATCTTTGTTTTCAAAGCACTATCTAATCCATTGACAGAGGGTCCTGGTCGATTCTACTGATCCAATTCTGCCACGCCTTGAGACTTCCGCAAGCGGTTTGACCCTTCCACAAAACCAGATTGACCTCGTGGGCGACCGCTTTTTTCGGACTGCGGCGGCTTGACGGCGCTTTCATTGATGGTGACTCAACACCACCTTCTATCTTGAGCCACTAAGCCTTCATCAGACCTGCCGCGGCCCAAATCATCGCCTGCTAGGAACGGTTAAGTATGTCCATCCTAAGAAGTCTCCTGTCCCTAATCTGATTTTGGGGAACAGCCCAGCGCCCTTGACCTACACATCCGCCATGCGCAGAATCCAGTTTATGACTGACGCACCCGACGCTATCAAGCGCCTCGTCGAGACGTTCGGCGACAACATCGACTCTTATCGCTCTAGTCCCTACAACGAGACGCAGGTGCGGCGCGAGTTCATCGACCCGATGTTCAAGGCCCTCGGCTGGGATGTGGACAACGAGGCGGGCCATGCGGCGGCAGATTGCGGCGACGGAGGACGAGATCGACCGCCTGGTCTATGAGCTCTACAGCCTGACGGAGGCGGAGATCAAAATTGTGGAGGGGAAGTGATTTTGGAGTGCGGCGGCTTGACGCCGCTTTGACTTGCGGTGGCTTGACACCGCGCTACTATGGATTGGTGTCATTGACCAACATGACCCAATTGCTACGCACAAAAACAACAATTATAGCCTATGTCGCGTCAAGCCGCGACCAACCAAAGCGGCGTCAAGCCGCCGCACTCCAAAGTGATTCCGGCGGCAGATTGCGGATTGGCAGCGGACGATGGGATCATGGTTTACACCGATTGACTATGTGGTGTAGTATGGCCGATTTGGAGGCAATTGGATGATAGTAGAAATCGATAAAGAAGACGACGGCCGGTGGATCGCGGAGATACCTGATCTGCCGGGTGTAATGACATACGGCCAGACACGGGACGAGGCGATTGCAAAAGCAAAAGCTCTTGCCCTTCGCGTGTTTGCGGACCGGCTGGAGCACGGAGAACAAGTCCCACAAGTTGGCGAGATGTTTGCGGTTGTTGCGTGAGCCAATGGTCCTCTGTAAAGGCGTCAGCTGCTGGCCGCGTTGCTGCGAATAGGCTGGTCAGTCAAGCGTCAATCAGGCGGCTCGCACCGAGTTCTCTGTCGGACTGGCTGGCCTGACTTCGTATTCGCCTTTCATAATCGAGAGGAAATCGGTCCACGGATGCTTGCAAGAATCGCCAGGCGAACTGGACTTACGCCCCAGGACCTCTAGCGGAGCACGAACACGGCACGAGAGCCCATTACGGATTGGGGATTGTAGATCGCGGATTGAAGGCGCCGCTTTCTTCGTGGCTCTTCGTGTCCTTAGTCGCTTCCCT
>QMNL01000014.1 GCA_003647755.1 Candidatus Coatesiibacteriota bacterium | reverse complement strand
GGCGTTGGAAAGATAAACGGGACTGTGTTATAGAGGCGGGATGCGAAAAGAGAGTTCTCGATGGATGTAAGGGAGGTGCTTCTGGCTTCTGAACGGAGAGTTTGGTCGTGGGCAGCGTAAGGTATCGCCTAAGCGGTGTGGTCGTCCTAGCGGCCCTGGGGTTATGGGAAGATGTTGAGATTTGAGATAGAGGCGAGAAGCGCCGAGTGCGCTGCGAGAGTTGGAAGGCTTTCTGTGAATGGGCGCACGGTTGAGACGCCGGCCTTCTTTCCGGTAGGGACTCAGGGCACCGTGAAGGGTGTTGCACAGAAGGAGCTGGTGGCGCACGGTGTGCAGGGCATTCTCTGCAATCTCTATCATTTATATTTGCGGCCTGGGATTGACGTCATCGAGGCAGCCGGGGGGCTACACAGGTTCATCAACTGGGACGGGCTGATCATAACCGACAGCGGGGGCTTTCAGGTTTATAGTCTGAAGACGCTCAGGAGGATCGAGCGGGAGGGGGTTCACTTCGTCTCTCATCTTGACGGCTCCTCGCACCTGTTCACGCCCGAGCGGGTGATAGAGATGCAGGCCCGGCTTGGCTCAGACGTGGCGATGGTTCTGGATGAGTGCGTCGGATATCCGACTACGCTTGACTACGCGAGGCGGTCGATGGACCTAACGCTGGAATGGGCCAAGCGCTCGTTACGGACAGTTGGCCGGGGAGGCGCAGTCTTCGGGATCGTCCAGGGCGCAACTTTTCCGGATCTTCGGGTGGAGTGTGCTCAACGGCTGGTGGAGATGGGGTTTGACGGTTATGCGATCGGTGGGCTTGCGGTTGGCGAGGACAAGCCGACTATGTTTGAGATGGTCGATGTGTGCACACGTGAGCTGCCTGAGGAGAGGCCGCGGTACTTAATGGGTGTGGGCTTTCCGGAGGACGTCGCCAGAGCTGTGTCGCTGGGCGTGGACATCTTCGACTGCGTGATGCCGACGAGGAATGCCCGGAACGGGACGCTCTTCGTGGATGGCGGGAGGCTGGTGATCAAGAACGCCCGGTATGCTCGGGACGATAGGCCCATCGAGGAGGGTTGCGACTGCTACACGTGCCGCAATTTTAGCAGGGCGTATCTGCGGCATTTGTATATGTCGGGGGAACTTCTCTCGCCGATGTTGAATAGTATCCACAATGTTCGGTATTATATGCGCTTGATGTCCCGTCTTCGGGATGTAATACGGAATGGCCAGCTGGAGGGTTTTCTGGCCGAACTCGAGAGCAAACGTCAAGAGGAGACTGACATTGTCTAAGTCAGCGTTGTTACGAACTGTGCAAAGATTCACGACAAAAGTGCTCTTTCGCGTCTTAATGACTCTCTCACTTCTTGTGCTGATCGATTCGCCTGCTGCAGCCATGGCGACGGGCGGCAAGGGCGAAGATGCCGGTGGAGGGGGCATGTCCGGACTGTTGCTCATATTCGCCATCTTCGGCATCATGTATTTCTTGCTTATTAGGCCGCAGCAGAAGCGGCAGAAAGATGTCAAGCAGATGCAGAGCAGTCTCAGGGTCGGCGACAGAGTAACGACAAGCGGAGGCATACACGGCACGATCGCGGCAGTCTCCGACAACACGGTTAGCATCAAGGTCGCGGAAAAAGTCAAGATCGAGGTTGACCGAAGCGCCATAGCCGGCATCATATCGCCTGGAGCTGGCGCCTCGAAGTAAAGTTGGCCCGGCGGGCAGGCAACTCTCCCTTTGCCAGCGCCATTTGGGCGATGGCATTCTGCACTCGAATGCGGGACACGAAATTGCGGTGATATTATGGTAAGGGTTTTATATGTAAGCGGAACGAGCAGGCCTGGCGGCGCTTGGGAGAGCCTCAGGGATATTGTTTTTGGTCTCGAGCGAGACCGTTTTGAGCCTGTCGTCGCCTGCTCGAAGGAGCCAGCTTGGCACGGGTCTCGGGATGGAATCGAGGTCGTGTCAATCAAAATGCCGATGTTCAGAAAGGGAAAGAATATTTTACGCATTCCGCGGGCAGTTGGCCGACTCAGGCGAGCTGTTTGTTCGTATCAGGTCTCGCTGGTGCACGCCAATAGCGTCTGGGACGTGCCATACGCGCTTCGGGCAGCAAAGCCGCTGGGGGCTCCGGTCGTGGCTCATGTGAGGACACAGACCGATCGGAATAAGGCTAGGAAGTATAGCCTGCATAAGAGCGATGCTGTCATCTGCACGTCCCACCGGGCGGCGGACGTGCTCTCGGATTTTAAGAGTTTGAAAGACAGAGTTTTCTACGTTCCCAACGGGATTGATCTCCTCCGGTTTCATCGCACAACCTCCCGGAGCGAGTCGCGCAGGCGGTTTGGGTTGGATGACAATGCGGTTGTGTTCGGGGCGGTTGGCCGCATCGACCGGCTGAAGGGGCTTGATCTGTTGGTTAGGGCCTTCTCGCGTGTTGCCGGGACAGTCGAGGGTGCGAGGCTGCTCATCGTTGGTGATGCGAGGGGCAAGGGCAGTTCCTTCGAGGGTGAGCTCAGGGGGCAGGTTGAGCAGTTAGGGCTTTCAAAACATGTGATATTCGCCGGGCATCAGGACGATCCCGTTGCATCTTTTGCGGCGCTGGATGTGCTTGTGATGCCAAGCAGGACGGAGGGCTTTGGACGTTCGGCAGTGGAGGCGATGGCGATGGCAAAGCCGGTCATTGCCTCGGACGTCGGGGCGCTTCCGGAGATCGTGGAGGATGGGCACACCGGTTACGTTGTGCCCGATGGGGACGTTGATGGGCTTGCCGACAGGATGAGCGAGCTGGCCGCGGACACTCTGAAGAGGGAGGAGTTTGGCCGAGTTGGCAGGGCGGTGGCAGAGGACAGGTTCGACCTGAAGGTGATGCTCAAGAGGCTTGAGAGTATTTATGATGTCCTGCTTGGAGGCAGCCACAGGGGCCGAGATGGTGCGAGCTAGAGTTCCCATATTCATGTTTCACCACGTTGCGCCCGACGGCCCATCCGCGCCTCGTTCGCCGCTGGTTGTGAGGAGTTCAAAACTCAGAGAGATCGCCGAGTGGTTCCTTCGTCGCGGATACGAATCGATCACTGTCCGAGAGCTTGCCTCGCTTCTAAGGGCCGGGGACGCTGCCTCTTTGAGGCGCAAGTTTGCCCTCACGTTTGACGATGGAGCGAAGAGCTGTTTTGAGCACGCTTATCCGGTGCTTTCAGAGATTGGTTGCACAGCGACTTTCTATGTCTTGACGAGCTGTATTGGTGGGAGCAGCAACTGGCGGAATAAGATGCGGTCATTTGAGATGATGAGTGCTGAGGAGCTGTTGGAGCTCTTTGGGCAAGGTTTTGAGATCGGCTCTCACGGACGAAATCACGTTGACCTCACGGCTCTTACCGTTGATGAGATCGATGCCCAGATGGTCGAGTCGAGGGCCACGCTGTCGTCGATGATAGGCGCGGAGGTCTCAACGTTTGCGTATCCTTACGGGCTTTTTGACGCCAGAGTGGTGAAGGCCGTCCGAGATGCGGGCTACATCGCGGCCTGCTCGGTATTGCGGGGTGCGGCCCAGGATTCTCAACACACTTTCGCTCTTAAGCGCATTATGGTAACAGAGGGCACGAGCCGGCTGCGGCTGCGCTACTTCATGAGCGGGCTTCTGGATTTCGAGTACCGTAGAGAGTTCGAGTCGGCTGTCTTAGGCCGGCAGTGACGGGTATAGCCTTATGATTTTTGAATATGAGGGAAGATGTTACACAGCGACGATCTAAAGGCAAAACTTAAGAGCATCGACAGGTCGGGATATAAGTCATACAAGTCCCTTGCTGGTCGATACAAGTTCGAGGACTACGTCCTCATCTTCGACAAGGTGCAAAGCGATCCGTTTGCACCACCTTCGCGGTTGCGGGTGCAGGTGCCGCAGCAGGTGGCTGGTTTCCCGCAGGCGCTGTTTTCAACACCGACGCGTCGAGTCGCGTTGGAGGATTTTCTGACTCGTCAGTTTGGGTCGGCGAGCGCCGATTCGCGGCGCAAGATACGGGGCTCAGGAAAGAGCGGGACACTTGCCATTGCATCCTGCGGCCAGGAGGTTTTGGAACGCAGCTCCGTCAACGTTACCGACGAGTATGTCGAGGCACGGTTCGTAGCTGGGCTGCCGGCGGACGGTCGCGTCATCCTCGGCAACGAGGCATACGCGATGCTGTTCGGGATTCTGCCGAACATAGTGCGGCAATCTCTCAAATACCAGAACCTGGACAAGAATGCGTTGTCGAAACACATCGATGTTGTGGAGGACCAGGATTTCATACGGCACAAGCTCGAGGAGTTGGGGCTCATAGCTTTCGTGGCGGATGGCTCGATTCTGCCTCGGCGAAGTGGGATAGACGACAGGCCGATGAGAGGCATCGCAGTTGACGTAGAGACGCTGGACGTCGTGAACCCTGGGGAGATCGGTGCGGACATAGTCATCCCGTTCAGGTCTCCGGCGAGTCTGCAGATGGAGATTCAGACGCCTAACCGTGGTCCCGTTAAGGGGATGGGTCTTAGGCCTGGCGTTACGCTGATAGCAGGCGGTGGGTTCCACGGCAAATCGACGCTCTTGTCGGCGTTGGAGCGAGGTGTTTACAATCACATTCCTGGGGATGGTCGTGAGTATGTAGTAACGGTGAATGGAGCGGTCAAGCTGAAGGCGGAGGAGGGTCGGAGCGTTGAGAAGGTTGATATAAGGCCGTTCATTAACAATCTGCCATTTGGGCAGAGCACAAGAGCATTCACGACCCAGAACGCTAGTGGTAGCACCTCCCAGAGCGCCAGCATTATCGAGGCGCTCCAGTTGGGCGCAAAAGTGCTTCTTATCGATGAGGACACTTCTGCGACCAATTTTATGATAAGGGACGTGAGGATGCAGCACTTGGTTCCGAAGGAGAGTGAGCCGATCACGCCGTTTGTAGATAAGATCAGGCAGATGTATTCTGAGCTTGGGGTCTCCTCAATACTTGTCATGGGCGGTTCTGGAGATTACTTTGATGTGGCGGACGTCGTGCTGGTTCTGGACAATTACCTTGTGAAGGACATGACGGTCAAGGCGCAGAGCATAGCGATAGAGCACCGGACGCGGCGCGAGATTGAGGGTGGGGAGCATTTCGGTGAGCTGACGGAGCGGTGCCCTCTCAAGCGGTCGTTGAGCGCACGGTCAGGTCACCATGAGGTTAAGATCGACATCAAGGGCAAGGGCAAGATTCTTTACGGAGAGAGCGAGACCGACCTTTCAGCCCAGGACCAGTTGGTTGACAGTTGTCAGACTCGTGCGATTGGGGATGCGATCTACTATGGTGTGTCCGAGTATCTGAGGGAGCTGGACAGCAGCACAACAATGAGGGAGTTAGTAGAGCGGATTGATAAGGACGTTTCTGAGCGGGGTCTTGACATCTTGTGTCCGTTCGCTCGGGGCGATTACGCCAGGCCGAGGCGTTTTGAGATTGGTGCGGCGATCAATCGGCTGCGTTGCTTGAAGGTTAGACAGTTAAGAGAGGAAGAAGAGGGCCAGGAAGGGGCTACAGGTGAAAAAGAACCTATTGGGTAAGTCGATCTTTGCAATTGCACTGGTCGTGCTTGTCGGTTGGTGTGCATATCCTCCGAAGGAGAAAGTGAAGCTTGGACTCGACTTGAGAGGCGGGATACATCTTGTCCTCGAGGTGGAGACGTCAACCGCGCTTAAGGGAGAGCTTTCGGAGATGAAGACGAGGTTGGCCGACCTGCTTCACGATCATGATATACCAGTTGAGTCGGAGCGTGTGGCCGATGACCTCTCGGTCCGATTCGTTCTGCCGAGCACCAGCGCTAAGGATTCGGCGTTGTCAGAGTTTAAGGACGAGCAGAACCGTTTTAACATTTACCCGAGGAAGCTGGCGGGCGACAAGTGGGAGTTGAAGCTTACGTTCAAGTCCGTTGAGGAGAAACGCCTCAAGGAGAACGCGGTTCGTCAAGCGCTGGAGACAATCCGAAACCGTGTGGACGAACTTGGTGTGGCCGAGCCGGTCATTCAGCGCATAGGCCTGACCGGGAATCGGATTCTGGTTCAGCTGCCCGGCGTGGTTGACCCGCAGCGAGCCAAGAAGATCATCGGTCGAACTGCAATGCTTCAGCTTCGGTTGCTGAAGGACGAAGCCCCCACCAAGGAGGCGTTGCTGAAGAAGTATAACGGCAAGGTCCCGGAAGGATACGAGGTCCTGAAGATGGCGCCCCCTCGGCGGGCGGCCAAGGGAGTGAGCGGGGAGCGTTATGCGCTTGTTGAGAGCGAGGTTCGTGTCTCGGGTGCCGATTTGGAGGATGCGAGGACGGGGCACGACGAGTTCAACATGCCTGCCGTGGACTTCAGGCTGACCAGATCAGCCGGGAGACGTTTCGGGAAGTTCACCCAAAAGCACATCAATGAGAGGCTGGCCATCGTCCTTGATAACGTAGTCGAGTCCGCTCCATCGATAAGGACTCGGATCACGGACAAAGGGCAAATAACGGGCAATTTCACGGTGCAGGAGGCGGACGATCTCTCGGTGGTCCTCAGGGCAGGTGCTCTTCCAGCAAACGTCAGGTACCTCGAGGAGAGAACCGTCGGACCTACACTGGGGCTGGATTCCATCAGACAGGGGGGTATTTCAATAATTGTCGGTGGTGCGCTTGTGGTCCTCTTCATGCTGTTTTATTACCGTCTTTCAGGTCTGGTCGCCGATCTTGCCCTGGTCTTGAATCTGATCTTGATGATGGGTCTGCTTGCCCTGTCGGGGGCCGCTCTGACGCTGCCTGGCATAGCGGGCATTATTCTCACTGTCGGCATGGCGGTTGACGCCAACGTGCTCATTTTCGAGCGTATCAAGGAGGACCTCAGGGCTGGCAAGACGGTGAGAGGGGCCGTGGAGGGCGGCTTTAAGCGAGCGCTCCTTACGATCGTGGACGCCAACGTTACCACGGTGATCGCCGCTGTCGTCCTTTTTCAGTTTGGGACAGGGCCGATACGAGGCTTCGCAGTTACGTTGATATTCGGCATTTTTGCCAGCATGTTCACGGCGCTGTTTGTCTCGAAGTTGGTCTTTCAGATAGCGCTTCAAAGGTACAGAATCAAGCGATTGAGCATATAATAGACCGCTCTTTGGAGAGAGAATATGAACATTATCAAGAACCCCAAATTCAAGTTTATTGAGAGGCGTAAGCTAGCGTTTACGTGTTCGGCCATTCTGCTACTTGCCGGCATTATCTCGCTGATTGTGAAGGGAGGCCCAAGTTACAGCATCGATTTCGAGGGTGGGACACTCATCCAGTTGAGGTTCCTCAAGCCGGTGGATACGGCCGTGTTGAGGCACAGCCTGGAGAGCATCGGCTACGGGGATGCAACGATACAGGAGTTCGGTTCGCCGAGGGAGGTCCTCATCAGAGTAAAACAGGCGAAGAAGTCCAAGACAAGCCAGGAGAGCCTCGTGCCCGAGATTGTAGGGGCAATTCGTGCGGTTTTTGACAAGCAGATAGGCAAGGGACGCACGATTGACATCAACGCTATCGGTCCGAAGGAGCTGGCGCTCGACCTTGGCACTCTCAGCGTCTTCAAGGATAATCAGGAGGGAGCGGAAAAGCTCGCCAAAAAAATAGTCGAAAGGCGTAATGCCTTGGGGGGATTGTTTCCCAGTGTGAGCGCTTTGCTGAGTGTCCCTGGCATCCCTGCCGAGGCAGCCGATTACTTCAAGAACAAGGCCTATGCCAGCAATCTCATCGTGGTTCGTCAGGAGATGGTTGGCCCGAAGGTGGGCAAGGACCTGCGTGGGAAAGCCATACTCTCGATATTCTGGGCCATGCTCGGGATACTCATCTACGTCTCGGTTCGGTTTCGGTTTCGGTTCGCCGTGGCCGCGGTAGTTGCCCTGATCCACGATGTTAGCATAACAGTTGGGTTGTTCTCGCTTTTCAACCGGGAGTTCTCGCTCACGGTCGTTGCCGCCCTTCTGACAATTGTCGGCTACTCGCTTAACGACACGATCGTGGTTTATGACCGGATCCGGGAAAACTCGAAGTCGATGAGGCATCTGCCCTACGCCCAGCAGCTGAATACGAGCATCAACTTGACGCTTAGTAGAACGCTGTTGACATCATTTACCACGTTCATTGTCGTGCTTGCGCTGTTCGTCCTTGGCGGCGAGGTGATACGTGATTTCGCGTTCGCACTGATGATAGGCGTCGTTGTCGGCACCTACTCCTCCATCTTCGTTGCTAGCCCAATCGTTTATGAGTGGGAGATGCACTCCAAGAAGAGACGGAAGAGAAAGCAGATCGCCTCGGGCAGGCCAGCGGCTCAAGCCGCGGGCTTGCCGAAAAGGCGAAGATAAGGGCTGACCGGTGGTCCTTGGCAAGTCGGCCACAGGTCTGAAAAGAGCGGCGGATTACGAGGCTCGGCTCGCGGCGATCAAGCGAGCAGTGCTGTCCAAATATCCTGATACGGCGGCTGATCAGGATATCGAGAGGGCGTTTCGGTTTGCCGCGGAGTACCATAGGGGCCAGAAGCGAGCGTCGGGCGAGGATTACATAAGGCACCCGCTTGCCGTGGCCGAGATACTGACGCAATGGGAGCTTGCGCCGGACCTCATCACAGCCGCACTGTTACACGACGTGCTGGAGGACGCTTCTCCTGCCGACGTGATTGGCTCTGCCGGTCCAGAAGCGACTGGCGAGGCCCAGGCCAAGCGGCGCTTTATCGAGGCAAGAGAGAAGCTGAGTAATAGGATCGCCTCCGAGTTTGGAGACGATGTGGCCGAGATCGTGCAGGGGCTGACGAAAGTCGACCGGCTCATGCTGGAGTCGAGGGAGGCAAGAACGGCGGAGAACCTCAAACGGTTCTTCGCGGCGGTCGGCAAAGACCTGAGGGTGGTGCCGATAAAGCTGGCCGACCGGCTACACAACATGCGCACTCTGAAATCGCTGCCTGACTGGAAGCAGAAGAGGACAGCAAAAGAGACGCTCGCCCTTTATGCACCTCTTGCGTACCGGTTTGGGATGGGCGAGGTTCAGTCGGAACTGGAGGACCTGGCCTTCGAGGCGCTTTTGCCGGACATCTACAACAAGCTCGTTGAGAAGCTCAGGGTCACGGAGGCCGAGCGGCTCGCCGCATTGAAACGTGCAGAAAAGGACCTCCGTAAGCGGCTGCTGGCCGCAGGCATCGACGCGCAGATCACCACACGCAGCAAGCATTACTACAGCATATATCGGAAGATGGTTCGTCAAGGGCTGACGGTTGATGAGGTCTTGGACATAGTTGGGATGAGGGTCATCGCCAAGACCGAGAGCGATTGCTACCGGGTATTTGGGGAGCTTCATTCTCTCTGGCGCCCCATTCCGGGCACATTCAAAGACTACATAGCCACTCCCAAGCCCAACATGTACCAGTCGCTGCACACGGTTGTTCTCGTAAGGCCCGGCTACCAGCTGGAGGTCCAGATACGAACCGAGAAAATGCACCTGGTCGCCGAGCGGGGCATAGCCGCGCATTGGCGTTACAAGGCAATGGTGGACAAGCGGCTGCTGAATAAGCTCTACAAGGAGAGCGACGTCAGCCAGTGGGTCGAGGAGTTCATAACAAGCTACATAGAGAAGGACAGGGGCACGAGGCTTTTGGATGACATCAGGACGATGCTCCAATCCGAGGATATCTACGTGATGACACCGAAAGGGGAGATAAGAAGCTTCCCACAGGGCTCGACGATCGTTGATTTCGCATATAGCATACACACCGACGTCGGCAACCATTTCCTGGCGGGGAAGGTCGGGGGCGTTCAGAAGCCGCCAGACCAGGAGTTGAAGACCGGCGACGTAGTCGAGATCATAACGGACAAGCGGGCAAAGCCGCGGAAAGAATGGTTGAAATTCGTCAAAACGCCGTTCGCCCGCGCCGCGATACAGAAGTGGTTCAAGCGAGAAGAGAGGCATTTGATGGCCAAGATAGGCCGGTCGGTATTGGACGAGAAATTGAGGATGGCGCGCATCCCGAGCAAGGAGTTCTACAAGTCTGCCCGCCTTGCGTCATTCATTGACCGGAGCGGGCTGGTGGATATGCAGGACCTATTCGTTAAGGTGTCGCTGGGCAAGATAAAAGTGCTGCATGCTTTGGAGTTCGTTCTGCCCAAGAACCTGTACGAAAAAGTTCACACTCTCAAGGTGGCCAAAACGCCCCCGCAGGCCGACCTCCTCGACCGCATCCGTGCTTACAAAAGTGGGCTAGTAATCTCTGACAAGACGGTCTCGGAAGTTACTTTCGCCAAGTGCTGTCACCCCCTGCCGGGAGACCCCGTGGTGGGCTACATCAAGCGGGGGAGCGGTGTTTCAATTCACAGGATTGAATGTTCGCGGGTGGAGGGGCTCCTGCCGGACAACATCCGGATAATAAGGCATATAAGGTGGAACGTCCCAAAGTCATCTCTGTTTGACACTAGCTTGAGGTTCGTCTCGGTGGACAAAAAGGGTATCTTGGTCGATATCACCAGGGCGTTATTGAACGCTGATGTTGACCTGCGGCAGACCAGGAGCGACAGGCAGCCGGATGGCACGATTCGGTTCAAGATCGACGCCCAATGCTCCTCAGCCAAGCAGATCGAGGAGGCAATAGATCAGCTGAAGGATATCGAGGGTATCATTGAAATAGAAAGAAAATAAGCGAATAGTGAATGGGAGCAAGAATGCCAAAGAAGATCATCGCAACGAACAAAGCGCCGGCCGCGGTCGGGCCCTACTCGCAGGCCGTGCTCGCCGGGGATTTTCTCTTCATCTCAGGCCAGATAGCGATTGACCCGAAAACAGGAAGCCTCACAGGCGGCTCATCCGCCGAGCAGACCAGGCGCATAATGAGTAACATTGCCGCCATCCTTGACGAGGCTGGGGCCTCGCTCAGCGATCTGGTCAAGTGCGACATCTTCGTAACCGACCTGGGGCAGTTCAAGGCCATCAACGATGTATATGCTGAGTTCTTCGATGACCAGCCGCCGGCAAGGGCCACGGTGCAGGTCTCAGCTCTTCCGCTCGGTGTTGACGTCGAGATCGCCGCGGTCGCTGCGGTGGGGCACTAGCGCTTTTGTGGCAATGAGGCTTACCACATGTTAGCTACAAACGATGTGCGAGAGTTGTCTGACGGCCTGCACCTCGCCCGCTCTCGGAGTGAGTAGTCCATGAAGACCGCGGTATGCTTCCCCGGACAGGCCTTATCGCCCGTTACAGACTTGCTTCAGCGTCTCCAGCAGTTTGCGGCGGCTAACTCGACCGTCGAGGAGGGCGAGAAGTTCATCGAGCAAGCCAGGTCCCCGCTATCGGAGCGAACCATTCAACAGCTTGGGACCTTCATCGCGAGCGTCGCCTCGTTCAAGGTTCTGACGGACGAGATGGACTTGCCGGTATCACTTCTGGTGGAGCACGGGGTGGGCATGTATGCAGCCCTAGTTGCTGCGCGGTCTATGTCGTTCCATCAAGGGCTGGAGATTGTGGTGATGGCCGGCGACCTCCTCGACGAGGTTGCCGACCGGGGCGATTTCGAGATGGCCTCGATAGTTGGGCTAAGCCGCGAGGAGCTGAACCTCGTGTGCTCGGTGGCGGCCGAGAGTGGCGAGGTCTATCTGGCAAACATCAACAGCCCAACTCACTTCGTGCTCTCGGGGCACAAGAAGGCCCTGGTTGCCGCCTGCGACGGCGCAATTAGGCGAGGCGCAATCGAGGCGAAGCTCCTTGGGATAGGGACGCCAATCCACACAAATATCCTTGAATCTCGCGGCCGCAGGCTCGCGAAACAGCTGGCTACCGTGCAGTTTCAAAACCCCGCAGTGCCGATCGTCGAACACATTTACGGCCAGCGAATCATCGAGTGCAACATCCTTGACCTGCTCTCGCAACAGCTGTTCATGCCCGTCAAGTGGACGAGGGTTATGGATGTTGTGCATCGCAAAGGGATAGACACCCTCATCGCCTTGCCGCCGGAAACAGGGCTGGCCGAGGTCATCGAGGCGAACCTGGAAGATGTGACGGTCATCTCCCCAGGGGAGGCCGGCGACCTCGAAGCATGGCTTGGGCAGCTCGCTGGATTGAGTTGACGCAGCTCCATCAAGCCCGCCCGGGCGCTCGGTAAGGGATGGCAACGTTCAGAATGCGTCGTAAAGTTTAGCCCCGAGTTAGCAGGCGTGAGGTCTGGGGATCAGGCCCAAAAAAGAGATGCCAATCCGTTCGGTGAACCACAGGGCCGCCCATGTTGTTCTACTATTCCCCAATAACCAGGTTGACGCAGCCGGTTGTAGCCCTTTGGAGTGCGGCGGCTTGACGCCGCTTTTTTCTCGTCGCGGTTTCACGCGACATCGATCCTATGTCAATCATCGCTGCAGCAATCGCTTTTCGGAAGGAGATGAAGCTGTCTATTGGAGCGCGGTGTCAAGCCACCGCAAATGAAAGCCGCGTCAAGCCGCCGCACTCCAAAGTCACCCAACGGGTGCAACTTACAG
>QMNL01000013.1 GCA_003647755.1 Candidatus Coatesiibacteriota bacterium | reverse complement strand
CTGTAAGTTACACCCGTGGGTGACTTTGGAGTGCGGCGGCTTGACGCCGCTTTCATTTGCGGTGGCTTGACACCGCGCTCCAATAGACAGCTTCATCTCTTTCTGAAAGGCGATTGCTGCAGCGATGATTGACATAGGATCGATGTCGCGTCAAGCCGCGACGAGAAATGACGGCGTCAAGCCGCCGCACTCCAAAAGGCTACAACCATCTGCGTCAATCTGATTATGGGGAAGTGCCAGTGTTTTGACTTTCGGGCTGTCTTCGGCGTATGTTTGCGCTAGTGAACCTTATGTGTTAGGGAGATAGCTGTTGGGGAGCGTGGTTGTGGGCACGGCAAAGGATGCGATCGTAATCGTTGACATGTTAAATGGGTTCCTGATGCCTGGATTCCCGCTCTACTGTGGAGATGGTGCGAGGTCCATCATTCCTAATATCGTCTCTCTCATCACGTCGAGGCCTGATGCGGAAAGAGTTTTCGTCTGCGACAGTCACGCCAGAGACGATCCGGAGTTTAAGATGTTCCCTCCGCACTGCGTTGAGGGCACAGAGCAGGCGCAGGTAATACCGGAGCTCGAGGGTTTTGCCGGACACATCGTCAGAAAGCGGACTTTCGATGCTTTTTTCGAGACTGATCTTTCGGACATTCTCGATGCTATCGGTCCGCGGAGGGTTTATGTGGTCGGTGTGTGCACAGATATATGCGTGCTTTACGCGGTCGCCGGGCTCAGAGTCAGAGGGTTTGAGGTCATTGTGCCTAAGAACTGCGTGGCCTCGTCCGATAAGGATGGACACGATTGGGCGCTGAGGCATTTTGCAGATGTGCTGGGAGCGAAAGTTGAGTGAATCGCAGAGAACTAGTCTGACAGCGAAAGACGTTATGACCCGGGACGTGGTAACCGTGTCGCCATCAACGTCCCTGAAGACGCTGGGCCGGATACTGGCCGAGCACAACATAACGGGAGTCCCCGTTGTGAATGATGAGGGGAAAATCGCTGGGATCGTTTCAGAGACGGACCTTATTCTGTCGCAGCTGCGAATGCGAATTGGCAACAGGGACTACGATGACATCTTTGATCTGTTTAGCGCCTCGACTGAATTGGCGGCTGAGCCGCAGGCTCGATATGGTCCCGCCCCTCGTTGGGTAGAGGACATAATGACCAAGCGCGTCATCGTCGTCGGTGAGGACACAGCCGTTACGGACCTTGCGTCGTTGATGGCCGACAAGGGGATTCATCGGGTTCCAGTGGTCAGAGATGGGAAGCTGGTGGGGATAGTCTCAGCGCTTGACCTGTTGAAAGCGATTGCCGACGCGTTGCGCAGCGGATAGTGCTTTCAAGCGCGAGGTTGATTTCGCCCTTGCTTTATTTGTAGCATTGAATATCATGAGCGTGTGATTTGGTAGCTTTGGGGTTTGGAATTTACCTAGACAAGAGTGTGTTAGGGCGCTTGGAAAAGCTATTGACAGCCTTTGTTTTAGTAGCTTATTCTTACGCCGGGCTAATGGAGATAGTCTGAGATTTCTTGCTCTGTTGCTTAGTTTTTTGCTGGCTGAGCAGTGGTGGAATGTCATTTTGAAACTTGAGGAGGGCTCTTAATGAGAAGAGCAACTATTGTGCTGGTTGCCTGTGTTGCATTTGCCGCAACGGTGAATATTGGCCTGGCTGGGAGCGTTTTCGAGCCGGCGGGTTTGGGCACTCATTCTGTTTTTCAGAGGGCTATGCCCTATCAGCCCAAGGCTTTACTGAGAGATGACGTCGAGGTTAGGCATGGTGGGATGTTCCCCATCCAGTGTATCTGGGGTTCAACCTACGATGCTCGCAGCCACAACGCCGGGCAGGAGGGCTCGATACCTGAGGAGGGCGATACCACTCTACCCCAGACCGACCCCATGTATGACCCCAACGCGGCGACCATTGATTGGCCGTTCAGTCTGGAAGGAACATCCTGGCTCGACAGCGACCAAGGCCGCTCTGCGGGACAGGAGATCGCGTTCGTGGGTTATGAGGCTAACGATCATTATGTCGGCACGATTTGGGCGATGAATGACGCTACCTATCTATATATTGCCCTTGAGATCGATAAGGCGGCGCTTGCCTCGGGCGCTGCGAGTAACATTGCGTTCTACTTCGATCCCGACCATTACACAGACCCTGGACAGGCTCATTTTATCCAAGACAGTGCATTCATGGTCTCGTTCGACATCACTGACACGGGCAGTGTTACGGCTGATAGAAGTGGATGGTGCACCGGCAACTGGGATAAGAGCGACATGATCGCCCCCTGGCCGGACAACTTCATGGTCTCGGCCGGCATCGACTACGCAGCTGGCTTTGCGCCGAACATGGCCACAGGAGGGGATGCGCGGAAGACTGGCCGTTGGCATTTCCAGATGCGCATCCCGATAGAATATCTCGGCTGTGCTACCCCGCTAGGCTCTACGCTTGGGATGGCGATCTGCTATCTCGACGACGAGAATGGTGATGGGACAATCGAGGAGAGCGGCGCTGGCAGCGAGGAGCTTTGGTGGCCTGTGGACATCGAGGACAACGGCGATTGCCAGGAGAAAGGCTGGGATGCTACGGACGCCATGTATATGGGCGACATTAACCTCAGCTACAGGGGCACGGGCAATATCTGCTGGGGCGATAGGCTGTGGGGTGTTTACTTCGACCTCACCGAGCTGGATGAGACCAGCTGGCTAGTCCTCAAGAATCCCTATGACACGGCCCAAAGAACGGCGCTTCGCTTTTATGAATCCGACTATTCGTTCGACTTCAACGAGGCAGCCGGCTCCGTTACCAGCTACGATAATGGCCCAAAAGCAGGCCTTCCCATCGCCAACGCGTCGATGTGCATCAATATTCCGGCTCACGGGGTATATGTCCTGAACCTCCGGGACGTGGCGGACAGGGACACGGGCGATCCGGGCATCTTGATCAACTTGGTTGGTTCCATTGAGGTCTCAAACCCGGCGCTTTATGGCTACATCGCGCACATGAAGGGCATCACAACCGGGATTTACGCCAGTTCGGTCAACCTGATGGGCAATGCCCCGAGTGTCGCAGAGTATAACGACAGGTGGCCCGATCTGACCGAGCAGGCCTCGCGCTCTGTCTTGGTGAACAACTACTACACCGTAGCCCAGGCCGACAATTACAGCACTAAGATTGCGGTCTTTAACCCGTCTTGCTGCTATTCGGCAACAGTGGGGCTCAGCGCCTACGAGTGGCCGGGCACAGACTACCAGGCGACGGACGCACCAAACGCAATCACCATTATCGACCCCGCGGACGGCGTTGTCCTTCCGCCGCATCAGACCGTGGTTTTCGACCTCGGCACGCTGTTGACGAACGCTATCGCCGGCAACCCGCTGTATAGGCGTGGCAGCGTAGAGATCCAGATACTTGATGGCGCTGACGTTGGCGCCGCCACTGAGAACGAGGTCCTGATCGGCACCGCTTGGCGCTATTCAGGCACCCAGGCCTATGCGGACGCGATGCGGGTCTATTACTTGGGAGAGCAAGACTAAGCAGTAGCGCATATTTCTAACTAACCAGAGAGCCCGACACGGGTTCTACTGGTCTCATATGCAGCCCTCCACGAAGCGCCTCAATCACTTGAGGCGCTTCCTTTTTGTTATGGGTAGAAGACAAGAATATCCATGAGCGCTATCGGCAATCCCGTTAAGGTGGAGGTGTTCGGTCTGCCACCTGAGGCTGCGACTGGATTGTGTGATTGAATTGCGACTTGATGGCAAGAGACTGCAATCGTAGTATGTCTGGTTCAAATTGGCGAAGATGTAGGTTTTTATAATGAGGAGGTGGCTATGAGCAAGAAGGTATCTCTCGAACGGCTTGAGAGGGTCCGAGCAAGGCTTGTCCGGCAGGGCCTGGATGCCATGTTGGTGGCGCACGGTGAGACTATCGGCGATCCAAATGTGAGGTATCTGTCAGGATTCTCTGGCTCCAGCGGCATGCTGTTGATTGGCAGGACGGATGCTATCATCATTACTGACGGCCGCTATTTCGAGCAGGTGGAAGAGGAGGTTACGGCCTTTGCGTTGGAGAAGCTGCCGGTTGGCGTTACATATAACGGCTTTCTGTGCGACACGATCACGAAGATGGGCATAAGAACACTGGGTTTTGACCCCAATCACATGCTCTACTCGACGCATCAGCAGCTCGCCAATGAGCTCTCGGGCGTGGAGTTGAGGCCCAGCTACAACATCGTTGAGGACCTTAGGATCGTGAAGTCGGAGGAGGAGATAGACCTTATCAGGAAGGCATGCAAGATAGCGATCGAGGCCTTCTTGAAGCTCATTCAGGTGAACGTCAAGGGCCGGACGGAGCGCGAGCTCGCCGCAGATCTCGAGCACGAGATGCGCAGGCTCGGGGCCGAGAAGACTTCATTCGAGACTATACTCTGTGCTGGGCCTCGTTCGTCAATTATTCATGGTAAGCCATCGGACAACCAGTTCAAACCCGGGGACCTTGTCATAGTTGATTTCGGCGCAGTGTATGAGGGTTACTGTTCTGACCTCACCCGGACCTGCGTGGTCGGAGAGGCAACAACGGAGCAGCAAGAGCTGTTTTCCATTGTGAAGAGAGCGCAACACGCAGCTGCGAAGGCAGCGGTGCCTGGCGCAATAGGTAAAGATGTCGATGCAGTCGCTCGCGACCTGATCACAGAGGCAGGCTACGGGGACAAGTTCGGGCACGGACTGGGCCACGGCATCGGGCTCTTGGTGCACGAGTCGCCGCAGCTTGGGCCTATATCAGAGATCAAGCTCCGGGCAAACATGCTTACGACGGTGGAGCCTGGGATTTATTTCCCTGGGAAGTGGGGGCTGCGGCTCGAGGATGATTTTATTGTTACTGATGGTGGGGGAGTTAGGCTTTCGGACGGGCTTCCTCAGGAGCTTTTCGTTCTGAAGTATGATTGATGTTGTGGAACTTTTTGACATTAGCGTGGCATGGACGCAATCTTCTACTTTATGGTGAGCGAGATAATATTTTAGGAGGTAGTGGTTGATCTCATCGAACGATCTGAGACCTGGGACTAAGATAGAGATTAATGGGAGTCCTTACTCGGTGGTGGAGTTTCAGCACGTAAAGCCTGGCAAGGGACAGGCATTTGTTCGGACGAAGCTGAAGCATCTGTTTACGGGTGCAGTGGTTGACAGGACGTTTCGTGCGGGTGAGAAGCTTCCGCGTGCGGAGGTGTTCGAGCGGAGGATGCAGTTTTTGTATAGGGAGCAGGGCACCTACTATTTCATGGATATGGAGACATTCGAGCAGGTGGAGGTGCCCGAGGAGGTAGTTGGCGAGGCAGGGGGCTTCATGCCGGACAACGTTGACGTGAAGATGATATTTTACAAGGATCGGCCGGCGGGGGTGGAGCTTCCTATATTCGTGAACCTCAAGGTTGCCAAGACGGAACCGGGGATCAAGGGGGACACGGTCTCGGGCGCCACCAAGACGGCGGTTTTGTCAACCGGTGCCACGATTCAGGTGCCTCTGTTTATTGAGGAGGGTGAAGTTTTGAAGGTTGACACCAGAACCGGGAGTTACTGCGAGCGGGTGCAGGAGAGATAGGGTTGTGGGCATAGACGTTGAGCTGATCAAGCAGCTGATGCAGCTGATGGTCTCGTCAAACGTTTCGGAGCTGGAGTTTGAGGGCGCAGACATCCGTCTCAAGTTGAGACGGAACGGTGCGGCACCAGCTGCCGTTGTGGAGAGCACGGGGGCTCAGTCGGACCGGGCGGCCCTTGCTGATGCCGCAGCAAGCCAGCCGGTCGATGATAACAGCGATGTCGCCACCGCAGACGTGGCGGTAGTGAAGTCACCGATTGTCGGGACATTCTATCGCTCTCCAGCCCCTGGTGCAGAGCCATTTGTGCATCCGGGAGATTATGTTACCAAGGGCAAGACGCTGTGCATCATTGAGGCGATGAAGGTGATGAACGAGATCGAATCTGATCTTGACGGGAAAGTGGTCAAGATTCTGATAGAGGATGCGCAGCCGGTTGAGTATAGCCAGCCTTTGATGTGGATAGAACCGGCTCGATAGGAGGGCGATAAGCTCCTCTGATGTTCGCAAAGGTGCTGATTGCCAACCGAGGGGAGATAGCGCTCAGGATCATCCGGGCGTGTCGGGAGATGGGGATCAAATCGGTCGCCGTGTATTCGGAGGTTGACGAGGATTCTCTGCACGTTCGCTTCGCAGACGAAAGTGTCTGCATTGGTCCCGCTAGGAGCGACAGAAGTTACCTAAACATAAGCAATATCATAAGTGCGGCGCTCGTTACGGGTGCGGATGCGATTCATCCTGGATATGGTTATTTGGCAGAGGACGCTGGATTCGCCAGGATCTGCGAGGACCATAAGATCAAGTTCATAGGCCCGTCTCCGCGATTGATAAGACTGATGGGCGACAAGGCGACCGCTCGGGCCACAATGAAGAGTTATGGGGTGCCGATTCTTCCGGGCTCGGACGGCGAGGTACAAACCGCCAAGGAGGCGCTCGACGTGGCGTGCGAGGTCGGCTTTCCGGTGCTTATCAAGGCTTCCGGAGGTGGAGGCGGCAAGGGGATGAGAATAGTTCGACGCAAGGAAGATATCCCAAGTGCATTTCAGGCCGTGCAGGGCGAGGCCGCGGCAGCGTTCGGCAAATCGGGGGCCTATATCGAGAAATATGTCGGCCAGCCCCGGCACATAGAGTTCCAGATTCTCGCCGATGAACACGGCAACGTGGTACATTTAGGAGAGCGGGAGTGTTCCATCCAGCGGCGGCACCAGAAGTTAATCGAAGAATCGCCCTCCCCCATAATGACGACGAGGCGCAGGCATTCCTTGGGAGCTCTTGCCATCGATGCGGCGCGGAAGCTGGGCTACACATCCGCAGGGACGATAGAGTTTCTGATGGACCCTCAGGGACGGTTCTATTTCCTTGAGATGAACACTAGGATTCAGGTGGAGCATCCTGTTACCGAGTTCGTGACCGGCGTAGATATCGTCAAGGAGATGATAAGGATCGCAGCTGGCGAGAAGCTCGGCCTGCGTCAATCGGACGTGAAGTTCAACGGGCACGCCCTCGAATGCCGCATCAATGCCGAGCATCCAGAGACATTCACGCCATCGCCGGGGAAGATCACGGCCTGCAACGTTCCGGGCGGGATCGGCGTTCGTATAGACACCGCCATTTACAAGGACTATGTTGTTCTTCCGTACTACGATTCGCTGATTGCGAAAGTGATTGTTCACGCACCGACGCGTGGGGAGGCCATCGCCAGGATGCAGCGTTGCCTCGAGGAGTTTGTCATAGAGGGGATAGAGACCACGATTCCGTTTCAGATGGAGGTCATGAGGGACCCTGACTTTCAGAAGGGCCACATTTCGACGGGATTTGTGGAGCGCCTACTTGGCGATACATCGGCCGATAGGGAGCCTGGGGACAACCGTGTCAGGTCAATGCGCAGCGCTTGAGGCTGGGTGAATTGCGGCGAAGTCATGATTTTAACGCTATGAGGCTCTGTGTGATACTCGAAACAGGTGGCATGAGCGCCAAACACTCGCTAGCGCTGGCAGAAGAGGTCCTCGGCGCGGGCTGCAAGTTCATCCAAGTCCGTGAGAAGCACATGCCGGACAGGGACCGCCTCTGGTTGCTGCGAATGGCCGTTGACCGGGCGAGGTCCAGCGGCGCTTGGGTCTTTGCGAACGATCGACCCGACCTTGCGCTTCTCGCCGGTGCGCACGGGGTTCATATGGGCCAGAGGGACCTAGCGGTGGCTGATGTCCAGAGGCTTTTTGCCAGCTGTGGAGCTGAAAACGCCATGATTGGCCAGTCGGTCAAAACGAGAGAGCAGGCGCTCGCAGCGCAATCTGGGGGCGTGGATTATGTGGGCTGTGGCTCTGTGTTCCAGACCAAGACGAAGTCGGACGCAGTGGAGGTCGGGCTTGAGGCCCTCGCAGCCGTGGCGCACAGCGTCGATATTCCTGTTTTCGCGATAGGCGGCATAACCGTTGAGCGTGTGGGAGACGTGCTGTCGGCAGGTGCACATGGGGTAGCGGTGTCTAGCGCCGTATTGAAGGCCCCTGACCCAGCCCGAGCGACGAGGGATTTCTTGGAAGCAATAGACCGTGGAGGCAGCGTAGCATGAGGCGGCAGGCGGTGCGAGGGGCTTTGCTTGCGACGTTGCTCATCGTAGGTCTCTTGTGCAGCGCAGATGCCCGGGCACAGGAGCAGTGGCCGTGTTTCATGCACGACGCCAAACACAGTGGTATGGCGATGGCAGTGGGGCCTGGAGTTCCCGACCTTCAATGGGTCTTCCAGACCAACGGCCAGTTCTCATGCTCACCGGTCATTGATGCTGAGGGAAGAATCTACGTCGGCTCTGACAACTTCTACTGCCTCAATCCCGATGGGAGCGAGGCATTCAGGTTCAGCGCCCTCGACGACATATCCTCGACGGCCGCCGTTGCCGAAGACCAGGGCGTCTTTTTTGGGTCCTACGATCACAATTTCTATTGGCTGACGTTGGACGGCGAGCTCGTGGGCAAGTTCGATACCGGGGCCTATAACGACGGTCCGCCGACGATAGGGACGGACGGGTCGATATACTTCGGGTCTCGCTCCGAGAGCTTCTACGCGTTCAGAAGCGACGGGACGCTGAACTGGAGCTATGATGCCTACGACTGGATCGCCTCGGCGCCCGCCATTTCGGACGACGGGAGCATCTACGTTGGGGCAGACGACCGCCAGCTTTATGCCTTTGCGCCGTTCGGCAAGCTTAAATGGTCATATAGCGGCTATGATTGGATAGGCGGCTCGCCGGCGATAGGTCCTGACGAGATGGTTTATGTGCCCTGCTGGGACAACACGATGACCTGTCTTCAGCCCAGCAACGGCGAGATATTCTGGCAATACACCGCGCTGGATGACATCAGGTCATCGCCAGCGGTCTATGCTGATGGCTCGATATACTTCGGCTCTTACGACAAGTACCTATACTGCCTTCGACCTGAGGGGAAGACCAAGTGGTCTTTCAACGTGGGGTCCGAGGTCTATTCTTCCTGCGCCCTGGACTTAGACGGCAACTGCTATTTCGGCGCTTTGGACGGCCGGCTGTACAGCCTCGACTCTGACGGGAACCTGAGGTGGACGTTTGAGACTGGCAGTGAGATCATCGCCTCGCCCGCAATCAGCGAGAACGGGACGCTCTACTTCGGGGATATGAACGGCTATTTCTACGCGCTGGGCGGTGGCTCGAGCGATTACACGCCCAGAGTTGGCCTCCATCTCAACGACACGACCTACTCCGTCGGCGAGACAATGCGTGGGTTCTATTACATCATCAACCCCATGCCATCGACGCTTGATGTGGACGTGTATCTCGCCCTCTGGACGGGGCGGGAGCTCCTCTATTATCCGACGTTCTCGCAGGTGCCGTGCGTTTTTGAGACAGGTGTCGCCGTAAAGCCCCGGTCAACGAGGCGCTCGCAGTCGCTCTTCGACTTCGCGTTCTACCCTGGCTTTTCGCTCTCTAACGGCCGTTGGTTCATCGCCCTTACGAGGGCAGGCACATACGAGCTGCTGGGCGAGATAAACTTCACAGACTGGGCATTTGAGAGCTGAAGGCTCTCCGGGGTTGACCGGTTGGCTGTGCCGGCTTCGGGCCGGGGCCAAATGATTACCGATGCGATTCGCTCACTCCCCTGTGCAGCTGTCGCGCTGCGCAAAAAGGGGGAACCCAGCATCAGTTGCGATGGTTTAAGATTTTGAACTTGACAGCTGAAACGTGCGTTTTGTATGTTATATGCTAGTGTTAGGTATCTTTCGGAGCTCTCCCTGGCGGTTTAAGTGGGATGATGGCGTCGGGGTCAGCAAGTTTCCTTTAATGGAGGACAGAATGGTTAGATTGAAGAGATCGATGTGGGGCGCTCTGGTATTCTTGCTGGCGGTCGCGATGCTTGGGGCGCTTTTTGGCTGTGGTAAGTCCGAGAAACCGCAAGCTGCCAAGCCGGGACAAAAGTCGCAGCAAAAGGCTCTTGTTCAAGCCAGCAAGGCCAAGCCGGTCAATGAGAGCGATGTGTTGGCGAGGATCGGCGACGTTACGATAACCAATGCGGACCTTGATCAGGAGATCGCAAGCATTCCTGTTTACATGCAGACGAAGTTCAAAACGAAGAGCGGCAAGATCGAGTTGCTCAACAAGATGGTGGAGAACGAGCTGCTGGCGAAGGCTGCTGTTGACGCGGGCCTGGACAAGGACCCTGATATAATGCGCAAGATCGCGAATGCCCGCAAGAAAATCCTTCAAAACGAGTATTATCGCACACACCTGAAGGAAAAAGTTGGCGTTCCGGAGGAGAAGATTAAACAGTATTACGAGGCCCATAAGGACAAGTATAAGACCAGGGCCAGAGCTCGTGTGCGGATGATCGTTTTCTCCGACAAGAAAGCTGCTGACAAGACCCTGGCGGAGCTCAGGAAGGAACCCAAGAAGTTTGAGCAGCTTGCCAGAGAGCGGTCGAAGGACGCATCGACGGCCGGCAGCGGCGGTCTGTTGGGTTGGGTTACGGAGGGTGGCTACATTCGGGGCCTCGGGAAGGACCCGGGCGTCAACCAGGCGATCTTCGCGTTGTCCGAGGGGCAGATAAGTAACGTGATCCGCACCAAGAGGGGGACTTTTGTGATCGTGAAGGTCGAAAGCCTCCAGCCGGCGGCATATCGACCGCTTGATGAGGTTAGAAGGCGCATAGCGGACGATCTGTTGGTGAACGATGAGCAGATCAAGAAATACTATGACGAGCACAAGGATGAGTTCATCAGCAAGGAACGCGTTAAGGCTAGGATTCTGGTTCTTGAGAATGAGAAACGTGCCAAGCAGGCAAGGCAAAAGCTGTTGAAGGGTCTCACGGTTGATAAGTTTTCGGCGTTCGCCAAGAAGAACTCGATCGACAAGACCAACGCTAGGAATGGTGGCTACTTGGGTTATATAACCCGAGGAAGATATATCCCGGGCATCGGGCGCGACCCGGCGATTGAGAAGATCATCTTCTCGCTCAAAGAGAACGGGCTCAGCAAGCCGGTGAAGACCAAGCGGGGCTGGAGCCTCTTCTATGTTGAGAAGAAGGAGCCATCGAAGTTGAAGCCGCTTGAGCGTGTTAGGATGCTGATTATGAACAAGTTGCGCCGTAAGATGCGGGAAGAAGCGCAGAACAAGGCAATGGATGCGCTGAAGCGCAAATATGGCTGCCAGGTCTTTGAGGACAGGGTTACAGGAACAGAGTCGTCTCAGCCCTCCTCATCTAGAGATATTCGCAACATTTTCAGGCCGAGATAGGACCAAGTCCAACAGAAAGGCCGATGGACAGGACCGCGAGTAGCAAAGAGGGTTACGTATCGAGAAAATCGACCGGGCAGGCTTCAGAGCAGATTGATTCTGACCTGGAGCGGAGATTTAACCTTGCGGTTCTGGTGTTAATTGTGATAATGCTGCTTTGCGTCATAATCATCCCTGGAAGCTGGTTTAATACTGCGTCAATGTGGTGCAAAGAGCACTTGCCGGGATTTTGACGAGACAGGAAATGGTTGCCGGCGTAGCTCAGAGGTAGAGCAGCTGATTCGTAATCAGCAGGTCGTAGGTTCAAATCCTATCGCCGGCTTGAGGTCTTAATCTGAGCATGCTGGCGAATTCTGACATTAGACAGGAGAAGATAGGTGCCAAAGCACAAGTCCGCGATTAAGCGGCTAAGGCAGAGCAAGGAGCGGAGAGCACGCAACCGTGTCCGTAAGAGCAAGATGAAGTCCGCCGTCAAGCGCCTGAAGGCCGCTATTGGTGAGGTACAAGACACGGACCATAAGAGGGTAGAGGGATTATATAGAAACGCCGTCTCGGCAATTGCTAAGACCTCAAGCAAAAAAACGATACATAGGAATACTGCCGCGAGGAAGATCTCCCGTCTCACCAAGGCCGTCAAGAAAGCCATTGGGGCAGATGTGCTCCCTGGCGGGCAACCTGAAGCCAAGCCGGCGTCAGTGTTTGAAACGGAATCTGTTCCCGAGGCTGTGGTGGAGAAACCAGAGGCTGCGGAAGCCCTCGGGGAGCCGACCACGCGAGGCCCAGGACAGTCGGCGGAGTCTGACGTTCCACCGGCCTCTCAGGATGAGTCTGAAACGATTCCAGAAGAGCACGCGGCCGGTGAGGCTGCGCCTGAAAAGCAGGAAACGGCTCCCGAAACAGCAGCGGAGCCAAACGCCAGCGAATCAGAAAAGCCGGCGGGCGAGTAGCCTGTAGAACCTGGCGAGTAAGCGCCGTGCTGCCCACCGCGCACTGAAAATTGCGGAGAACAATCGGCCCAGACGATAGGGGTCAAAGGGACACGCGGATGTCCTTGCGTGATCCCGTAGCGCTTTCACGGCGCAGCGCCTACCATGATTACGACGCTCGACAGAAGCCCAAACGAGAGCCCCGGCAGTCGCTGGCGGACGTGGAAGCTGAAGTGGCACTCTGATCCTACTCCATGCAATCCCGACCAGTAATCAGGGGAGCGCCGTGCGCTCTGGGCATGTGTCGCCGGAACGGCTAATGACGCAATCACCTCTCGGCAGATCGGGGCTCAAGTCTGGGAAAACACTGTTGGAGTTTCCCCAAAACGGGCTGCGGATTCGTTGGGTTGTTGGCTCCGGGGCGGTGTTTTGGGTGAAACAAGAGTGGAATTTGGATTGAGGTGATGCTGGGTTTCAGTTCCCCCGAAGGGGGACTACAATAGTAGCCGTAGGTGCAACCTACGGAATTCGTTCACATTGGTATCCTTCACGACCCTGAAGGGGTCGAACAGCCCCTCCATAGGGCTATGTTCAGCCCTTTCAGGGCTGTTTTCCTTTT
>QMNL01000012.1 GCA_003647755.1 Candidatus Coatesiibacteriota bacterium | reverse complement strand
TGCGTGAGCCATAAGCTGCGTAAATAGAGTGTCCGTATGCTGGCCAGTCGCCCCGGCCCAGCGCCCTGCAAGTCCGCACCGAGTGCTGGCATGGGTAATCGGAAGGGTCGGCGACACAGGGGTATTCGCCGAATGTGTGGGGGCACGGAGCGAAATTCCGCCGGTCTTTGCACGTTTCATAGGTTTTATCACAGCTCATCCCTGCGGGCGCCTCGCACGGTTTCTCGCCGTAACTGTTGCGGCATTTGGCCTCAGCCTTGCACAGGCCCTGTCCCCAGACGAGGTGGCAGCCGAACGCGTCCCTGTAGCCAGGAAACCTGGGGTCGTGGGGGACACCGAAAGTCTTTGGCCGACTGCCGTTTTCAAGCACTAGGAGCCTGCCAAGCCAACCGCTGTACGGCGGCTCAAACTCACCACCGTCCAAAGCTAGTCGGAAGCTAACAGGCCGCTCCGCACCTTGCTGCACAACCATGCCGCCCTTGACCGGAAGCCCACCAGCGACCTTCATCGAGCCCTCGAGTGCGGGACGCTCAAATATGACTACGTGCTCGCCTTCTGCCGCTGAGCCGTCAACGAGCTCCCCGTCCGCCGTTACAAAAGCCCGGTCGGATACCCTGGCCACCACGCCTGATGTGGTATGCCGTGGGTCCCCGAATCGTCCTGAATGTGGCACTGTCAGAACCTCACCTTGAGCCGAGTCGTTGAGAGTCCCTTACCGTCCGGCTGGGACGACGAGACAACATGACACTCCTTCACCACGCCCGAAACCGTTGGCCGGGACGGAAGCTCGCTCCCACACTCTGCCGGCGCAAGAAGGGGCGTTCCCGCCGGGACCAGAAGCTCCCCCGGAACCTCGTAGGTGTCCTCCACGCCGGCCTTGCTTACGTTCTCGTATGCCCTCACCGCAACCCGGTCTGCATCATCCCAGTCCACTAGATTAGCGTCCGATCGCTTGAGCCTCGGCTCTGGTGTGGTATTGCCATCGGTCTGGCCGACCTGAGAGAAGACCCGCATCTTCCTCAGGGTAATTGGGTGAGACGGGACGCTCGACGCCGGAAGATTGTGCGACTCGGTGCTGCTCCTCAGCGTCCCGCCCACAAGCCGAAGCAGGTGCGTCGTCCTGCGGTAGGTGTTCGCATCAACCTGCTCATAGCGAACGATCTCCTGATCAACAATGCACTCGGGGTCCACACCGTCCGGAGCCGCCTTGCCGTCGTAGTCAGGGGCGCTCCCGCCCTGCCCGATGAGGCGACTCCTGATCACCGAATCGGACGGGATGTCCGTCGGAAGCTTCGCATCTGCCAGCTTGCGCCATCGCAAGGTGCAATCAGCGCAGCCAACCGCGTAGTGGCACGTCTTACCATTCGGCCCTATCCGCCCAGGGCAACTTCTTCGCGAGCCTGTGTATTCGGGGCAGGTTGCAAGCCTTCCGAACTCGTCGCACGCAAGCCCCAGCCGACACCTCCCGGCTGACCCGTCAAAATGCTTGCACACGTCCTGGCCAAGCATGCATCCACCTCCTCGCGGCGAGCCGGGCGATCTCTGCGCCAGCCAAAAATCACACTCTGCCCTGTCGCTGAAGACCGCCGCTCGCTTCTCGGTAACCTGCTCCATCAACGTGCCCAGGTCAGCATCATAAGAGAACGAGCGTATCTGGTATTCAATGGGATCAAGCCACACGCAGACCAGACTGCCGTCCTCATCTGAATCCGAACCGGGACTCCGCACCCAGGCCTTGCCAGAGATGACCGTGTGGCTGGCGAGTTCCCGCGGCGTCTCAATGTCCCAGCTGGTCAACTCGTAGATGTGCAGCGTCTCCTCGCATCTGACCATCTGGCCGTGCTCCGCGTCCCCGCTCGGCCTGGGCTGATACCACCCGCACGAAACCGCCGTCCCCCTCCCGTTGCAGCGGATGCCCAGATTGCAGCCTGCGCACGTGTCCGACCAGTTGATGCAAGGGCTTGTTCTATAGACCCTCTCCTGCGAGAAGAGCTGCCGCTGGCGGTTCCCGATCACGTCTTTCAGCCAGAGCTCCTTAACCACGTGAATCTCGCTCTCGCCTCGCTCGACGCGCTCGTCGAACTCATAACCGCCGTAGCACTGGCACCCCGACAGCAACGACCGCAGGACGTCGGACCTGACCTCGATCTCCGACTTCGCAAGCGCCGAGCACAGGTTGAACGCAGACGTCCATGTCTTGCCATCGAACTTGTCCGGCCTGAACTTGCCCAGACCCCCTCGAAGCTCCAGGCACGCTCCCTCTGGCAGCGCCGGGCTTGCTGCCACACGCTCCGCTAACAGGCCATTTGAGACGGTGGGCGCGTTGTCGCCAAAGTTCCCAACCAGCGATGTGTCCATCACGAATAGGACCCCGTCCTTGACCCAAAGCACAGGCCTTTGAACGCGAAAGAGCGAGAGTATCGCCTCAACAAAGCTCACCTCCGGCCGACAGACAACCTGCCGAACCCAGTGAGGCACTACCGCCGCAACGAGATCGTCAAGCCCTGCGAGTTTGGCCAGTCTGCGGGCGACCTCCTGCGATGACCAACCCCGACGGCCGAACTGATCGCCGATCTGTATGTGAATATCGAACTTCGGTGTCAGGTTCCGCGTGTTCCTCACGTACTCCGTGTATTCGGCCTTGGACATTGTTACGAATATCTGCTCCCGCGCGGGTGCAAGACGCGACAACGCATAGAGCTCGTCATGCCCCACAAGCGTCAACACACGCCGCTTTCCGGTCTTCACCGCTGCAAGAGCGCCGACCAACACGCTCGCCTCCTGGCCTGACAAGAGCTTCACGACCAGGTTGTCCCCAATGCTTATCTCGGACGATAACGTCGGCAGATCGACCTCCACCAACTGACCAACGTCGCCCGCAGGGCCGATCGCAAGTCGAGATACCCACTCGATGCCACGGTCAGCGCATATCAGCTCCGTCATTTAAGGGATACCCTCTTGTGCTCTCAAAACCATCTCTTATCCTCACGCCGGGTAACTAAGTCGCGGATACGACCGTTGGGCAGGAGCAAAATGCTGCCCGGACCTCTCCTCCAATAACTCCTCAAGCGCCACCACGCGCCTGCTCAGCTCAATGTGCTCCATCTTCTGCCTGATGGACCTGCGACGCCTAACGCGCTCCTCCCCGCGGGAGACCTTGGGCACATTGTCCAGCAGGTCAGCGCTTGCGGCATGCCGGCTTCTGTCCTCCCCCGTTAGCTCATTTGCGAGCACTTCCCCCGCGTTCCTTGATGGAGTTAAAGCCTCGGACAGCATTAGATCGCCCGAAAAACCACCTTGAGCCTCTCCAGCTGGATGCAGAACCTCACCGTCAGAAGCGACAAATGTTGGCAGCAATGGCGTCATCTCACCCTCTGCCCTTCCAGCACGCCCGAATACCTCCTCGCCCGCATCGACGCTCTTTGAACCAACGCCTTCACCCACCGGAGTAACCGATAAGTCGGCATGGATGCTGACCTCGACGTTGCCACTTGCCGCCGGCGAGCCATCATCCGAGATGTCCTGCGCGATTCGTTCTGTTAATTCCTCGGGCGATTGCAGCAGTGCGCCTTCTCGGTGCAGACTTCTCTCGTTCAAGGGCCCGGGAGCATCTGGGATTGGGTGTTTGGTTACGTCAAGACCGCTAACGATAGCCTCCTGCAAGTCCCTTGGATGATCTGCCCACACGCCATCAAGCGGCTGCATTACCCTCCGCTCTGTGGCTCGGACCTTCCCTTCAACCGCGTCGGGCGCCTGAGCGGCCACGTCCTCCAAAAGGACTAGCAAGGCGACTGCCTCAAGATCAACTGGCTTCATGCTCAAGCCCCCGACATGCCGCCCGTCCCAGCTCGATCCTCGCACGTAGCCTCGCAAAAACCGCGTCAAACAGCTCCCTCGCCTGGCGGTTGTTTGCCTGCGTCTCACCCGGCGCGTCGGGGACATTGAGATAGCAGGGAGCCTCAGCTCGCTTTGACCTCAGCATCCGCCTGCTGAACAGCGGCGCGACGAGAAGCTTAGTCTGATGGATGTGCCAGCATGCTTTGACGCTGAGATCGATGCCCCGCGTTCTGCAATGCCGATAGACAGCCCAGAGGTAGTCATCCATACTGCATCGCCTCGCCACGATGTCTTCGCCGAGGCAGGCCGAACGCCTCTCGTCGTCCCACAGGAATATCCTCTCCCGCTGCGTCAACTTCCGGCCTCGTTTCCTTCTCGCCCTCATCAAAAGCTGCGACAGCCTCACCATCTCCGCGGCCTCTTGCGCGCTCAGAGGCCGGACGTCGTGCGGGAACTCGCGGGTCTCAGCGAGCCTGCCGATTCTCCTCCCCACCGGTCTCGTGCCAGTTGCGCTGTTCAGCTGCCGGAGGGAAACGCACGGCTTATTTCGTCTTGCCCTGAACAGATGATATAGTTCATCCTGATTGAACTGGGACAGGACCCTTGCTGGGGTGAAGCCAAACTCAACGAACATCGATAGGATCTGCCATTTCGTGTGCTCAATAGCCTGCAATAGGTTCACTAAATCGCTCCTCAAGAGCAGATGTTTCGGTTTGTGGCACATAACCCAACGAAAAAGCGCCGGATTCCGTGCTCGAGTTTGGGGAGTCGTGGTGTTTTTAGGGATTCTGCCTTGCTCAATCGCTGTTATTGCGGCGGGACAATCGTCCCAAAATGTCCCCTGCACGACGATAGATGACACGCTCATAAGCGTCCGACTGACCACAAGCGAGAAGAAGTTACGAGTGGCCGTCCCTGCTGAGGCGCGTGCACTGTCAATTAGTGATACCAGTGGCGGGAAACTTGCTGGCAACGGCCTGCGGATGATCACGGTATCCCTTGAGGCCAGCGGCTCGTCTCTTGTCATCAACAACACCGCAGTTCACAGCGAGCGCATAACAATTGCGTCTCCTGACGGCCTCATTCTCTTCAACGGCCGTCGCTACCGGGGCCGCATCGAGGTCAAGGCGATGGGCGGAGCGCTTCAGATTGCAAACATCCTTCCGCTTCGCTCATACCTGGCAAGCGTGGTCGGGGCGGAGATGCCCAGCGATGCTCCTTTTGAGGCCCTCAAGGCGCAGAGCGTCATCTCCAGGAGCTACATTCTACACAGGATGGTTGGCGCGGTCGGCTCTGACCCGTTCATCTGCGATTCTGTCCTCTCGCAGGTTTACGGGGGGGTATCAACCGAGTGCGCCATGACCATTAAGGCCGTTCGCGAGACAGCGGGGCTGGTCCTAACTTTCAATGACGAGCCAATCGATGCCTGCTTCTCCGCCTCGAGCGGCGGATGGACAGCCTCGGCGAAGGATGTTTGGGACAATTTCGTGCCATACCTGGTTGGTAAGAGGGACCCATTCAGCGAGAGCGGTAAATATGGAGACTGGCAGCTTAGGATCACGCCCGCCGAGTGCGAGAAGCTACTCCTCGAGGCCGGCTACGACATTGGCTCGCCGGAGCAGGTCGTCGTTATTAGACAGGACAGGGCCGGGCGGGCGTCTCGTATCGCTATACTTGGGACGAAAGGCGATGCTCTGTTCAGGGCGACTGACTTCAGGCTTCTAATCGGGGCTTCCAGGCTGAGAAGCACGATGTTTGACGTTGAGAGGGGCCCGGGCGGCTTCACGTTTCGCGGCAAGGGCTTCGGCCATGGCGTCGGGCTTTCGCAGCAGGGGGCCTGCAACATGGCCAAACAGAACTACTCGTTCGAACAGATACTTGCCTTCTACTACACGGGCGTCAAGCTCGAGCGGTTTCCGCCCGATTGGCTTAACAGACAGTCAACTCCGGGGGAATGATCGGTAGTGCACAAGCCCATTAGGATTGTCATGGCCAGCGGCGCCACCGGAGGACATCTCTACCCCTGCCTGGCCATCGCCGACGCCATTCGACTGACGTATCCTGACGCACGGCTGCTCTTCGTCGGGCCAAAGGGCAAGACCGATGAGCAGCTCATTCAGGCGCACGGCTTCGAGTCTGCGACCATATCTGCCTCGGGCGTTTCTCGCACCGGAGGCGCTTTTCGGCCATGGCAGGTACTCAAAGCCATATCTTTCGCCCCGGTGGCCGAGGCCCTTCGACTTCTGAGACAGTTCCGCCCGCACGTCGTATTCGGCGCCGGAGGCTATGTCTCAGGCCCGGTCATCGCGGCCGCGTGGCTCAAGAACATCCCCAGGGCAATACTCGAGGCAAATGCCATCCCAGGCCTTGCCAATCGGCTGGCGGCTCGGCTTGCCAATTCCATCTTCATCGGCTTTGACCCAGCGGCCAAGTACTTCAGCAGGCGCAAGGTCGTCTTGATGGGTAACCCAGTCCGGACCGGCAGTAAGGCCGAGGGGCAGAGGATCAGGGCAGACCTCGGCTTTGAGGAGGGCAAACTTCTAATCGTTGTGGTCGGGGGAAGTCTTGGGTCCCGCTTCCTGAACGAAGTTATGCTGAGCACGTTGCCACTGCTATCTAAACACCGTGTTGCCTCAAGACTGCAGGTCCTGCACTGTGTCGGCAAGAGGTTCTGGGACCAGTTCGGCAAGACCGCCACGCGCGTGGCTGTCGGCCTCAATTTCAAGTACGTTGCTGTGCCTTTTGTGCCCGAACTTCACAACCTCTTTTACGCGTGCCACGTGGTCGTCTGCCGGGGTGGAGCGATGACGTTGTCGGAGATCGCTGCGGCGGGTGCCCTCCCCATCATTATCCCGTGGCCCGGGGCTGCTAACAACGAGCAGCTCGCCAACGCGCAGTTCTTTCAGCGGAACGGTGCAGCGGTCCTCATCGAGGAAAAACATCTTGACGAGCGAAGGCTTCAAAGTATCTTGGTGGAGACCATCGACAACGATGCTGACGCCAGGAAAATGAGAGATAACTGCAGGAGAATTGGCAGGCCTGACGCTGCAAAACTCATTGCTTCTGCCCTGATGGGTTTCGGACGGCGGTAGTCAGCCTGACCTCGAATGGAGAAATGACTGATGACAGCACCTGGGTGTGTTAGAGATAATGCTTGGGGAACGGCGATCACCGGCAACAGAGAGGTCCAGTCAGTGAACATGCCCTCAGGGCGGCAGACAGGGTGAATAAGCGCAGGCACTTCATACTACTCCTCATGGCTATCCTCGTGGCCGGTTTTGCTCTGCGGGTAGCATACTTCACGTGGGCGCCCAAGGACTACGCCGCAGCCGATTCTGACTACGACGACATCGCGCAGAATCTAGCAGCCGGCAAAGGCTTCAGCCTCGATAAGCCCGTCCCAGGCCGCAACTCCGGGGAGCCTTCAAGAGAAGTAAGAACCGTGCCCGTGGCCTCCAGGACCCCCGCCTATCCATTCTTCCTGGCCGCGGTCTATAAACTCTTCGGACGGAGGCTGAAGCTGGTCTATCTGATACAGACAGTAATTGACATGCTCTCTGCGCTCTTGCTTTACTTCCTCACGTTGAGGATCGCCGGGTCGGAACGGGTGGCGCTCGTTGCCACGCTTATCTACGCTCTCTACATGCCTTTCATGTCCCAGACCGCGGTCCTGCTGAACGAGACCCTCTTCGGGTTCCTGTTGCTCGGATTTACCCTGGTCAGCGTGCGTGCCCTCGAGCACCCTTCATTTGCCAACTTTTTGGCCAGTGGAGCGTTGCTAGGCGCGGTTACTCTATGCCGCCCGACAACGTTCCTCTTCCCAGTCGTCTTGCTCGCCGCTGTCCTTATCCGTTACCGGGGGGTTATCGGCCAGCTTGTCGTCCCGTCCGTTGCGTTCGTAGCTGGGTTTGTCGCGCTGGTAGCGCCCTGGGTGGTGCGCAACTACGTGGTGCTCGACTACGTCGGCCTCGTTGGGAGTCTCGCTGGCGAGCAGGTTTACGCGGCCAACTACATATGGCACAGGCCAAACACGCCAGAGCCTATGGTCCCTGATGATTTGAGGGCCAAGTTGGCCGGCAAGAGCGACATAGAACGCAACAAGATCCTCATGCGCGAGGGGTTCAGGCAGATTCTTCTGCATCCCGTCAACTTCGCAAAGAATGTTCTCTATCGAACGTCGACCTTCTGGACTGCGATTGGGATGGGCGGGCCGGCCTTCTTCTACTTCTCGTCCGGAAGGGCTGGAAAAGAGATGTGCGTGTTCGTGGTTGTCGTTAATATCGCACTCATCATAGCTTCTGTTATCGCCTTCGTGATGTTCCGAGGCCCCTGGACAAAGGCCTCCTTCGTGCCACTTCTCCTGCTGGGCTACTTCTACATTATCCACTTGCCCATCATCGCTCTGGTACGATATAGTATGCCTGTGATACCATTCCTGATGATGTTTGCTGCTGTCGCAATTGTGAACTTGTTCGGAAAGGCGAGAACAGCTGCTTCCTGAATAGGCCTTTCCACTCAAGTTTAGGTTGCGGGAAAGGAGTCCCCAGGGCGCTGGAGCGACGCGTTTGGGATCCAATCCACTAATGAGTGGGCATTCTATGACCGATTAGTTAAAATGGCCCGAAAACCGCAGATTCGGATCGCTGTAGTGCATTTACTGTAAGGTAGATAGTAATGGGTAGTTACTGAAGTAATCTCGTGATTGATAGGGCTATGCGCACGAAACAGGCTCGCAATTGTGCGGGTATCCGATTGACATAACTGGCATTTTTCGTCATATTCTGTGTGTTAGATGACATTTGAGTTTGCTGCTTTTTTGACATCGAGAAGCTCTTTGTTTTGAGAAGGAGGAATTTAATGAAAGGCTCAAGATTCGTAGTAATCTTTCTGGTGTCAGTCGCTATACTGATGGGCGGACAGGGGCTCTTTGCGGCTGCTACTTCCCCGCCCAGCCGGGGAGGCACACCCACGGACCCATACTCTACCTGCAATAGCCTCGTCGTGCTTTCCGCGACCGACATCCAACAGATGAAAGAGGCAGAGCGGGCCATTGTCGCATCTGGCGGCATCGTGAGGTTTCGGTTCCCGCCCCATATCTTCTATGCGTGGATTCCGGACGGGCAGGTGCAGGAGCTCGCCGGGCGGATGCACATAGACTCGATCTACTCCGGCTATCTACAGCCGACCGCGGTAAGCGAATACGGCCGGGGCGCTGTGAGCGCCGTCCAAAGCTGGAACGAGGTCTTCATAAAACATACGGCCGGCGTCAACGTTCAGCTGCCTGAGGAGCCCGCACCAGCGCCGAACGACACGCTCGAGGTTCCGCCCGAGGGCTGGCTGCACCAGGCCCGCGGCAATAGGATGGTGTCAGGACCCGCAGGCCGGGGAGCCAACGACACGTCGGAGTTCATGCTCGGCAACGTGGCCATCACGATAATCCTGCCCGAGTCTGATGGCTCAACGGACACCGAGACCGAGGACTGGACCAACCAGGACACGGCCAACGGCATCTCCAACAGGCCGCAGAAAGTCAAGGACGAGGTGCTGAACGCCCTTAACTGGTGGATACTGCGTGAATCCGAACAGCGCTCCGCTCCATCGCTATTGTCCTTCACGATCGACCCGTCCTCGCCCAGGATAAGAATGACCGGCTACGAGCCAATAACGCGCTCCTCTGCCGATGAGCCGCTCTGGGTCTCAGAGATATTCACCCAGATGGGCTATACCACCGGCACTGCCTGGCAGAAGGTGAGACAGTTCGACCTTGACCAGATAGCTGACCTGGGAGCCGATTGGGCGGTTACGGTCTTTGTCTGCGACAGCCTCAACGATGCAGACGGACAGTTTGCGAACGGCGCGTTCGCATATTCCTATCTTGGCGGCCCATGGCTCACGATGACCTACGATAATGATGGCTACACCATTAACTACCTGGATGCGGTCTGTGCCCATGAGTTGGGTCACAGCTTCTACACCCTCGATGAATATCCTCCATCGGGTGGCACTCCCACTGATTGTCATGACCATTCCGGTTACCTCAACTACGAAAACCTGAACAGCATGTACGATCCCGGCATGACGGGGACTTGCGACGCCAACTATGGCTGCATTATGAGGGGTGGCACCCGTGCGTTCACACGGGGTGAGCTATGCCCATATTCTGCGGGCCATGTCGGGTGGGCAGATGACGACAACGACACCATCTACGATATACTCGATTTCTGTCCACACGCCAAGCTCGATCCCCCCGATGAGAACCCCACCTCAGACACAAGACCAAGCTTTACGGGTAAGGCCTGGATTGACCTCTCAACCGATGTCTTGCCCAACAACAACCCCAAGGACCCAGGCAACGACCTGACGATAAACGTCATTACTAACGTCGAATACCGGTACCAGAATCTCGCTGGTGGGCCACCGTCCGATTGGTTTGAGTGCGTGCCGGACGACGGCGCCTTCGATGGTCTCGAGGAGCCGTTTCACTTCACCGTGGGCCACGACCTCGACGATGGAACTTACCTGTTTGAGGTCAGGGCCACCAATCTTGGCGGGCATACTCAGGGCGAGCTGGACTGTGCAATCGACACGGACGCCCGCCAGAGCCTGACAATAACCACAGGGCCTGCGGGCGGCCAGACTGACGATGACCCGCCGGAGTGTCATACGCCGTATCCACCCTGCTTTGGGCTCTCCGATTCGGGGCCCTGCTACCTTGATTCACCGACGATTCAGCCAACACCGGACTGGGCGACGTCCAGAACCGTTGTCATAGGTTGCACGTTCACGGACAAGAGCTGGGTGGATGCCTCAAGCGTGCAATACCGCATCGATGCCAACGGGGATTATGACTACAACGACTGGGGTTACGATGCGAATGGCAATTTCTGGACAGAGGATTGGACCGATTGGGACGTCAGGATGCCGCCCGAGAGCGACTCCCGTAACCTGAGAGTCTATACCACTGTAACCTACCAGACCGATGGTGCCGATCTCCACTTCGAGTGGCGAGCAGCGGACATCAGCATGGATTTCATGGACAGTAATGGCTACACCTATTCAGGCAGGCTCAACCGAAAAGGGATGATGGACGACTGGATTGTCAGAATCGATAGCGATCCTCCTCACGTCATCAGCGCAAGCGCCGCGGACACGTCCGGCGGAGGCGCTGGGATTCAGGAGGGCGATACGGTTACGTTACGGTTCGATGAGGAGACCAGTGGTCTTTGGATCAATGAGACCAACATCGACACCATCCTCTACGTAGTTGATGAGTCTGTCCCTGTGCAGCATACGTGGGGCAACTGCGAGGGCCTAGTGAAGGATATCGAATGGTCCCAGACCAAGTGGCCCAATGACACATTGACCATAACGTTGATGCAGCAGGAGCGTTGCCCAGGCCGTATCTGGAAGCCAAACGTGGCCGTCGGGGACCTGCTATGCATCAGGCCCTCTCCGACTGGTGAGTACATCGAGGACATCGCGCACAACCGATGCACCGATTGTATCCATATTGACGGCGATTTCGGAGATAGCGGTGGGCCCATCGTCTCAAACCTCCTCGCAAACGGAGTCAACCCGCTGCAGATTGGTGTCGGAACGCCACAGGTCGAGATTACCGCTGACGTCTCTGACAGCACGACGGGCAATTCCAACATCATGCGGGTTGAGCTCTTCGTCAACCTCGCTGGCCAGAGCGACACGGGAACCGTTATGAATATGACTCCCTCCTATCCGCCCGGCGCAGTTGATGCCGAAGCTTCTTACATACTCCCTACCACTTCTTGGGCATCGGGAACCTATACCATCTACGTCCACGCTAAGGACACAGCCGGCTTCTGGGGCGACTTCGCCACCGTAAAGATATACGTGGGCCAAGAGTCGATCGGCTGCCTCTATCCGCCTGAGTTTGACGGCATAGCGCACGCGACCGACCTGCGAGAGTGCGGAAAGGTCCGACTCGACTGGGACGAGGCGGAGGACATCAACCAGCCCGTCGTCTATAACATCTATCAGTCTCGTGTCCCGTCGCTTTACGATTTCTCCCACCCAACTTACACCGAGGAGAATCTCTTCATTGAGATCACCGGGCTGGAAGATAACGTCCCGTATTACTATGTCGTTAGGGCCGAAGATAGCTGCGGAAACGAGGAGAGAAACTTCGTTGAACTCTCTGTCTATCCCTCCGACGGCGAGGCGCCTCATTTCGAGGGACTTAATAGTCTGGCGAGCACAGGCTGCGGGGGGCTGGAGCTAACATGGACGCCGGCCACGGACGATATCTATGGATGTTCCTCGGAACCTATCCTTTACAACATATATGTCAGCTTCAGAAAACGAGGCCAGGACTTCAGGTTGCCGATGTACCAAACCACCGCCCCTGACGGGGTGATCCTGACCGACCTGCAGCACGATGCGGAGTACTTCGTGGTTGTAAGGGCGCAGGACAGCGCAGCCGACTATTACGGCGAGATCACTGACTTCGACCAGACCGTGCCGGGCGGGGACTACGACATTCTAGTCGATAGCGATGCGGAGTGGCGGGACAACGTCCTCGTCGGTTCCGAGGTGTACCCCAACATCCACCGGAACGACTCGTTCCTGATAATCGAGAACACCAAGACCACTCTGACCATCACGCCGGGTTACGACCTCACGAGCGATGATGCGACAGTGGGCTCGATCTACTGGGTGAAGGGCAAGGGCAATGAAGATACTAATCTGCAAGAGCTCAGCGCCACTGCCGATTATGCCATTAGTAACGACACGGAGAACTGGTGGCTGGAGAACGTCTATCCAGCCTCTGGGGCCACCGTTTACAACGTGGACCACCTGGAGTTCGACATCCTGGATGACTGCTTTGGCGTCAACAAGGACTCCATCCAGCTCGTGCTCGACTTCAACGTTACTGACAAGTCCCTCATCTCCGACGTCTGGGGCGGCTATCACGTCGAGTATTACCCGGAGGCAAGGTATACACATTCAGCAGACCTCCCATACTTCGCAGGCGTGATCGAGGTCAGCGTAACGGCGTTTGAGAACTCCCAATATGCAGAGTTCAAAGAGGTGAAATATACCTTCACCGCAC
>QMNL01000011.1 GCA_003647755.1 Candidatus Coatesiibacteriota bacterium | reverse complement strand
TCGCTGCGTATTCGGGAGCACTGCTCTACGCGGTTATGCCATGTCATGTCGAGCCCGTGTTCTTACTGTCGCACATGTGGTTAAATGCTGGGCTCTTCTCATTCCTGGCGTTCTGGTTAGCTGGCCCTAGCTATGATCGCAAACCGTCTTGGCTGAAGGTCGCCTTTGCCTCTTTGAGTTATTTGGCAGGGGTGCTCTGTTATCCTTCCACCCTTTTGATCCCGGTCTTCCTTCTGGCATACGAGCTGCTTTGGGGAATGAAAGAGGGCCTCCCAGAGGTCAAGAAACGACTGATCAGGGCCCATCTTCCGTTGTGGGTTATCTCAACGCTCTTTTTGTTGTTGAGATTCTACCAGTTGAGGGACCTCGACTCCCTTTACATGAAACAAGTTGAAGCACTGACTATATCAGTGGTGGCCACGCGTTTCCTTCCTTTCCTCTACGGAATGGTAGTCCCGTTTCAGCTGTCACCGTTGCTCGGCCTAGGTGTTGTCTTTCTGCTTTATTTGGGTTTCAAGAGAGACTGGCGGTTCACGCTCTTCCTCCTTTTGTGGGTGATAATCGGGCCGGCGTTTAGCTACATGGACCCTGCCATTGTTCTGAGTCATCGTTTCGTCCTGGGCTCGTTCGGAGCAGCCGGGTTGCTTGGCTATCTTCTGACCACTTGTCTAAGTGGCATTTTGGAGACGGAGGACCGGCCGAGGGCAAGACATCTTCTAATCGCGTTTCTCGATTGGATAGCAGTGCTTTCGATATGCTACTGGGTTTTCGAGGTCTTCAGATTGGGTTGGGCTGCCTTTTTTCAGCAGGAAGGCCTGACATATAATCTAAGATTCTACGCCGCCCCGATAGCGCTTGGCGCGGTCGCTCTGAGATGCGCCCTTTCAAGAAATCTAACGCCGAAGCTGCGCAAGGCTCCACTCAGATTCTTGTCGATTGGGCTCTTGGCGCTGTTCTTCATTTGGTACATTGCCGCTTTCTCCCATCTGCTCACGTTCTTCATTGACGAGGCAAATGATATCGAGCGCATCCCTAAAGCGCTCTTAGCGGCAAGGCCGGAGGTGCCTGATGACAGCTTGATACTGATAGTGTTCAATGACGATGTCTCGCTTCGAGAGGAACAACGTCTCTTTCTTTATTTCTCGGGCCCTATCTGGAGCGAGTACGGCAATCGGGCACAGAGTCTGCCATTTAAGATGTGGGTCGATGCCTATCGACACCAGATGATAGCGCCGAATAACCCGCTTCTGGCGTTTCGGTTCGATGGCAAGAAAGCCGCTCAAGACCCAAGACTCGCCGCGCGCATTCTCGACCGGCAGAGGTCGTATCTCGGCCTGTCCTCTGATGTGATACGCGCCAAGGCAGAGGTCTCAGAGCCTACGACCTCCGGACTGCAGCTAACGCCTAATGTTGATTCGATGTTGATTGATAGTGCGCGACTGTCGATGACGACGCTCGTAGATGAGGCAACGGCGAGATTTGAGTTCCTGTCAGAAGGCCGCCGCACCATCCTTGAAGTGCCTGCTGACATCGAAGCCACAACAGCGACGGTTCGACTCGACCGTTATCCCCGATGGCTGTTGGCCGGCAAACTGGAACGGCTGCGCGTAACAGTCCAGGCTATCAACCGCAGTGTGCCTCTTCGGGAGGCAAGTCTCATTCAGACAGCCGGGTTGATTGACACAACGCCGCTTCGGCTTCCAGAGCCTGGGCCTTGTCCCGATACCATAGTTCACATCCAGACCGGCATACAATTCCCGGCGAAAGACTATCGGCAAGTGTTTGTCCTGCCCTAGCGTATTCTCAATCCAATCTATCCAAAAAACCGACTTCGCTGGTTATCCTGCCTCTGTCGAACCGCGGAACTTGACTTTTTTGTATCCCACAGCGAACATAAAGTCGACAGGCTTGTGCTGCTGACATAGTTTGCTTACTTGGGAGAGAGTCATGACGCTGACTTTTGTTAGTGGGTTCGCTTACAGGGCGATTAAGACTGCGCTTTTGGTCGCGCTGCCTCTTCTGTCTGCGGGGCTTGTGGTAGGTGTTTTGGTCTCGATTTTTCAGGCAGTAACCTCGATACAGGATATGAGCCTGACCTTCATCCCGAAGATAATCGCGGTAATGCTCACGCTCTTGTTCGTGCTGCCCTGGATCATGGGGATTCTGATCTCGTTTACGACCGAGGTGTTCACAAACTTCCCTGTCTATATCAGGTAGAGTTCAAGATGGTGGTGCCTGGGCGATTGTTGCAGGGCAAGATCAAACCTGAGGCTGGCGTGGATGAGTTTATTGTGATTTGGCCGGGGATGACGTGAGCGGATGGAGCTTCTAGGTTTCAGCCTGAGAGAAGTCCAGATTTTCTTCTTGGTGCTGTTCCGAACGGCGGGCGTAATCGCCCTGGCGCCGGTCTTGGGAGGGGCCACGGTTCCCCGGTCGGTGAAGATCGGGCTTTCGATACTGATAGCTTTGCTTCTGTTCCCAGTAGTTCCTGTGGATTCGGTGGTCGTGCCCAAGAGTCTTATTGGGCTTTCGATTGGTTTGGTAGGGGAGCTTGCGGTTGGCATTGTGCTTGGTTTCGTTGCGCGAGCTGCTTTCACAGCGGTAGAGTTAGGGGCGCAGGTGGTTGCCACGCAGATGGGTTTGACGATGGCGAGGGTTTTTGATCCGCAATCCGGATCACAAATATCCGTGATCACGCTGTTCCAGAGCCTGCTGGCGGTGCTCATTTTTGTTACGATCAATGGGCACTACTGGGTCCTTGAGGGGCTGGCGAAGAGTTTTCAGGTGGTGCACCCGTTCGCCGTTATTGTGCCGAGAAGCGTGGGCCTGATGGGCGTCAACATCATGCAGGGGTTGTTCGTTGCCGCGATGAAGATTGCGGCGCCTGGGATGGTCATCCTGCTGATGGTTACGATTCTAATGGGAGTGATCGCAAGAACAGTGCCGCAGATCAACATCCTCATCGTTGGGTTTCCGCTGAAGATCGGCGTTGGCTTGCTCGTTGTAGGAGTCTCAATGCTTTATTTCACGAACGAGGTCGTCAAGTTGTTCAACACGATGCATGCCGACCTCGCCGCCGCACTCTCGCTGTTTGGGGCGTAGGTTTTGTCCACTCCAAAGGACGAAAAGACCGAGGAAGCTACTCCCAGACGCCTGAAAAAGGCGAAGGAGAAGGGCCAGGTCGCGAGAAGCAAGGAGTTCGCGTCTGCTCTCGTTCTCGGCGGAGCGCTGATTTACTTCTGGGCAGTGGGCAATGGCTTTCTCTCAATTGTCTTGGGGAATATCAAGTCTGGCATTCTCCTGGCGGCGCAACCGGGTGAGTTTACGCTCTCGACCATACAGTCGCTCTCCAGAGGCGTGCTCTTGGCATTCGCCCAGGCCACTCTGCCGTTTATGCTCTGCATTGTTATCATAGTAACGCTTGCAAACCTCGCTCAGGGAGGGTTCATCTTAACCTCTAAACCTCTCGAGCCCAAGTTCACGAAGCTCAACCCGGTAAACGGCCTGAAGCGCGTGTTTGGCTCCCTCAGGGCGCTCGCCGAAACGGCCACGAGCTCGCTGAAGATCATCGCTGTAGCGCTAATCGGTTACGTAACGATCAAGCCCGAGCTCTCCAAAATCCCGGGCATCTTCAACCAGACCGTGCCGGGCATAGTCATCTACTTCGGCCAGCTTGCGTTCACGCTTTTGGTGCGCATCTTCATATTCCTGATGATACTCGCTATCTTCGACTTCTTCTACCGCAAATATGAACACAAGAAAAGCCTCAAGATGACGAAAAAAGAGGTCAAGGATGAGTTTAAGGAGACCGAAGGCGACCCACTCATCAAGAGGCACATTAGGCAGAAGCAATACGAGATGGCTCGGCGCCGAATGATGAGCGATGTGCCCAAGGCGGACGTGGTCATCACCAACCCAACGAGGCTCGCCGTCGCGCTCAACTACTCAGGGGCGGACGTGCCAGCGCCGGTTCTGGTCGCCAAAGGCGCTGGTCTTGTCGCGAAGAGGATCATATCGATTGCGACGGAGCATGACGTGCCAGTTGTGGAGAATAAGCCTCTGGCGCAGATGCTGTTCAACAGTGTCGAGATTGGCGATGTCATCCCTGAATCTCTTTACAAGGCTGTCGCAGAGGTGCTTGCTTACGTTTACAGGCTGAAGAACAGGACCAAGGAGGCGCTCGGCGGACAACAGGCCGCTGCACGCGCCCCGTGAATGGCGTGAGACAAGAAGTTAAGATTAGGAGCAAGAGATCGCCTTGCAGGTCTTAGAAGCCCTGATTGGCAGGTACTACACCACGATCGTCAAGAGGCACAGCCATCTGGTCTTGCCGCTTGGCGTCATAATTGGGCTCATCGTTATCGTTGTTCCGCTGCCGACTCCAATTATGGACCTGCTTATCACGCTCAATATCACCATTTCGATCACGATTCTGCTCGTGTCGATGTACGTCGAGAATCCAACCAAGTTCTCGGTCTTTCCGTCGATCCTTTTGTTGTCCAGCTTCTTTCGCCTGACGCTGAACATCGCCTCGACGAGGCTGATTCTCACGCGCGGCGACATGGGGCAGGCTGCAGCAGGCCAGGTCATAAGGGCCTTTGGCCAGTTTGTTGCTCAGGGCGGCTTCCAGGTCGGGATAGTGTTGTTTCTCATCATAATTGCAGTCCAATTCGTTGTGATCAACCACGGTGCGGTGAGGACTTCCGAGGTCACGGCCAGGTTCACCCTCGACGCGTTGCCCGGCAAGCAGATGAGCATCGATGCAGACCTTTCTGCGGGCATCATCGATGAGAAAGAGGCCAAGGCGCGAAGGCAGGAGCTGGTCGCAGAATCGGAGTTTTACGGCGCCATGGACGGCGCCATTCGGTTCACGGCCAGGGACGCTCTGGCGTCGCTTCTGATCACCATCATTGACATCGTTGCGGGGCTGATTATAGGGGTGGTGTTCAAGGGAAAGCCGATCGGTTGGGCTGCTCAGAACTATACCGTTTTGACGGTGGGCGACGGCCTGGTTAGTGCTATCCCGGCGCTTTTCATCTCGCTTGCAGGCGGCATAATATCGACCAGAGCCGCCGCCAAGTCCAACCTGGGCGAGGAGATCACCAGCCAAATCCTGTATGACCACCGGCCCTGGCTCATCTCATCCGCAGCGCTTCTGGGCTTCTCCCTGGTTCCTGGCTTACCTGGCATCCCGTTCGCCACGTTTGGCCTTTTGGCAGGGGCTTTAGCCTATGTCACATACAAGCAGAAATCGATCGATGCAAAGCGCATCGAGAAGAGGCCGCCCGAGGCAAAGCCTCCTGAACGCATCGAGACGCTCATGCGACTGGACCCGCTGGAGCTGGAGGTGGGATACGGCCTGATCCGGCTAGTTGATGAATCACAGGGGGGTGATCTCTTGTCCCGGATCAAGGCTATTCGAAGACAATTCGCGCTGGACCTGGGCCTCATCGTGCCACCAGTCAGGATCAGGGACAACCTGGAGCTCGGCCCGAACGAATACAGGATACTTCTGAGGGGGAGCAGTGTTGGTGGCTCAAAGGTGCTTCTCGAGCACTACCTGGCAATGAACCCCGGCAACGTTGTCGAGGAGGTCGAGGGGATGGAGACCATCGAGCCAACGTTCGGACTTCCAGCGCTTTGGATATCGGAGGAGCAACGGGAGCGGGCGTTGCTGGCGGGTTATACTGTGGTTGATCCTTCCACTATTATCGCGACGCACCTCTCTGAGATAATCAAGACACATGCGGACGAGCTTCTGACCCGTCAGGACGTTCAGAACATCCTCGATCAGGTGTCCGAGACGCATCCCAAGCTGGTCGAGGAGCTGGGCGCGAACAACGTGGGGTTAGGTCTTCTCTCGAAGGTTCTCAAGGGGCTTTTGAGGGAGCGGGTCTCGATTCGGGACAGGGTCTCAATCCTTGAGGCCGTGGCCGACGCAATCACCATGACGAGAGACCCTGCGATGATCGTAGAGCTCGTGAGGATGAGGCTTGGACGGATGATCTGCATGCAGTACCGCACGCCCGAGGGCGAATTACCCGTATTTGCTCTGTCCCCGGACGTGGAGGAGCTGATAAACAACGCTGTTCAGACGACCGAACAGAGGTCTTACCTGGCGCTCGAGCCAGACAAGGCTGAGCAGCTCGTGGGGAAGCTTCGCGAGACCATCGATTCTGTCCAGAGCGAGTCGGTTCCTGTGGTGTTGTGTTCGGCGAGGATTAGGCGACACTTACGGTATCTTATTGAGCGTTTCATACCTAATGTTGTAGTGTTATCCCATAACGAGATCCCCAGCGATCTCAAGATACAATCTCTTGGTGTTATCTCTTTGCAGTAAGGAGCAAGAACTTGCGCGTCAGACGATATGAGGCGGAGAACATGAGCGCTGCCCTCAGGAACATCCGAGAGGACCTCGGGCCAAACGCCTTCGTTCTCGCGACTCGGCGCATCAAGAAAAAGGACAAGTTCGGGCAACTCAGGACGCTTATCGAGGTGAGCGCTGCGGCAGATGTTGTCGAGGTTAGGGCTGCTAAACCCGACGTGCAGCCGACCACATCGGACCATACGAGCGACATGATCGCCTCGTTACAGAGTCAGGTCGACCAGTTGAAGAGCGAGCTCATCTCCTTCAGAACGAGGCAGCCCAATCAGTCTCTGGAGTCGATAAGAGAGGAACTGTCGGAGATGAGAGGTCTGGTTGAGTTAGCGACCAACCAGTGGGCTGATGAGACTGTGAAAAATTACGGCCCCATCCTTGGCGCGTTGTTCCGCCGTTTGACGCGTTCCGATATTGACCACAGGTTGGCCGCTAAAGTGGTGGGGATCACCTCGAAGGAGCTTGCCAATTCTCGAGTGGTTGACGAGAAAGAATCGCTGAAGGTTCTCTTCGATGTAATGAAGCGCCAGATGTTGACATCGGGGCCGATCGAGCTGATGGAATCGGGGCCAAAAACGGTTGTGCTGGTGGGCCCAACCGGGGTCGGCAAGACGACCACGCTCGCCAAGATCGCTGCCCACTACTCGATGTTTAAGAAGAAGAAGGTCGGCCTGTTGACGATAGACACCTTCAGGATCGGGGCTGTCGAGCAGCTGAGGACATACGCGAACATCCTCGAGCTCCCGCTCAAAGTTGCCACCACGCCGGAGCAGATGCGGAGGTTCATAGGTGAATACAGGGACATGGACCTCGTGCTCGTTGACACTGGAGGCAGGAGCCAGAAGGACAGGGCCAAGATGGCAGAACTGGTAAACTTCGTTGGCGGGCGAGACGATATATATTGTGAGTTGCATCTTCTCTTGAGTTGTGCAACGAAGAATCGCGATTTAATAGAGATAACTCGAGAGTTTGGGAAGCTAGCGATCGACTACGTGCTGTTTACCAAGCTAGATGAGTGCAACACCTTCGGTGGGATATTTAACGAGGTCTTGTGGACACACAAGCCCGTGAGCTACCTCACTACGGGGCAGAATGTCCCCGACGATATTGAGGTGGCCGATGCGGGTCGAACAGTGGAGTTGGTCTTGACGAACAGCCTCACCAAGAGGCAGCGCCGCTCCGTAGGCAAGGGCAGTGGAGGATGAACGATCAGGCGTTGAAATTGCGGCAGATGGTGGCTCACGAGCGCCACAAGTCCGCGCTTGACAGTGGCTCCGAACAAACGCCGCTTGCCAAGCTAGCTTGGCAAGAGAGCTCGCACCGCGCTGGGGCGAGAGCCGTGGCAATAACGAGCGGGAAGGGCGGGGTGGGCAAGACTGTCATTACGGCGAATCTCGCCCTGTCATTCGCCATGGATGGCAAGCGCGTGATGCTGCTCGACGCGGACTTTGGATTGGCGAACCTCGACGTTGTCCTGGGGATTTCAGCCGAGCGAAACATTCGGGATGTGGTGTCGGGCAACTCGCGCATCGCGGACGTGATCGTTGAGGGCCCAGAGGGGGTGAGGCTCATCCCGGCCGGCTCCGGAGTGCGCTCACTGGCAAACCTCAGCCAGTCGCAAGTAACAAGCCTTCTGGACGAGGCCTTCGGCTACGACGAGCACGTCGATATCTTTCTGATTGACACCGCAGCTGGCATTGCAGCAGGAGTCGCAGGCATTCTCCTTTCGGCCGATGAGGTTATCATTGTGGCTCAGCCCGAACCAACAGCAGTCCTCGACGCATACGCGGTCATCAAAACGCTCGTCGCCGACCGGCCTGATTCGGAGATATACGTGGTGGCCAACTGCGTCGCCTCTGACCAGCAGGGCTTGACGGTCTTCAACAATCTTCAGAACGTCTCGGAGAGATTCTTGAACAAGCGGTTAATTTACGCCGGCTCGATCCCAGTCGATGCACGGCTCAGGGACGCTGTCAAGATGCGCAAGCCCAGTTTGACCGAGTTTCCTAACTCTCCCTTCGCCATTGCGATACGGAAGTTGGCTGGGACACTTGAGCGAGCGGACAACGGTGAGAATCGGCTCAATGGCGGCATCTCCGGTTTCTTCAGCCGTATGATCGGCACGGGCGCATCATGACAGATTCCAAGGCCAATACCCCCGTAACTGACTCCGCAAAACACGCAGCAACGCCGGATGCAAGGGCGCCGGTCAAGCTGGCCCAGGGCAAGATGGGTGCGCTGCTTGCGACCGTCGCCGGGACAATCGTGGTGGCGTTCTCAGTATTGCAGCAAAGGAGCCTAGTTGATACTCTGCGCTATTTGATAATATCGGTGCTCGTCTTCTGGTTTCTGGGGTGGGTCTGTGCTCTTATCATAAATTGGCACCTTCACAGCGCCTACACGCGGCAATTGGCCGATGAGCGCGCGAAAGAGGCCGAAGAGAACGAAGCCAGGGACGAACAGGCCGCCCCGCCCAAGACAACAGTTGACCAGAACCAGGCATCTCCGGCATAGTATTACAGTATTGTGTGGTGCAACAGCACGGAACATAGGGACACGCGATCATGCCTCGGTTACTGTCGCAAGAAGAGATAGACGCGCTGCTAACGCAGGTGCCTGAAGAGGCTGAAAAGGAGCCCGGCGGCATAAGAGTCGCCGCGTCGGGCAAAAGCGCCCAGCTTTACGATTTCAAACGACCTGACCGTCTATCCAAGGAGAACGTCCGCTCCCTGCACCTCATCCACGACAGGTTTGCAAGGAGCTGCTCGGCGTCATTTTCTGCGTATCTCAGGACGATGTCGGACGTCAACCTGCTCTCCGTGGACCAGTTCACTTATTTCGAGTTCTTGATGTCCCTGCCAGACCCCACTTGCCTCAATATACTGAGCATGAAGCCCCTTGAGGGCAATGCAGCGCTGGAGATGAACCCTTCCATAGTATTCCCCGTTATCGACAAGCTCTTGGGTGGGCCAGGCCTGCCACTGGCCGAGGTCCGTGAGATGACGGATATCGAGTTCGGTATAATAGAGGGAATGCTCAAGCGGTCGCTCAAAGACCTGGAGGACGCCTGGTCGCAGGCCATAAAAGTTGAGATAGCAATTGTCGACAGGGAGACGACTCCGCAGTTGATGCAGATCGCGGCTCCGAACGAACCAGTTGTGCTTGTAACATTCGAGATCAAGATAGCCGATCTCTCGGGAATGATGAACCTGTGCATACCATCAAGGATGCTCGAGCCTGTCATGAATCGATTCACTCAGGATTGGTATTCTCTCTCCGTCTCAAACCGGCCAGAGAAGATCGGTCTGTGGATCAACGAGCTGCTGAACGAGGTCCCGCTGCCAGTCTCCGTATTCTTGGGCGAGACCAAACTTGCGGTTCAGGACATCGTCAATCTTGAGAAAGGCGATATCGTGGTTCTTGGCAACCACACAAGCACTCCACTGACTGTTCGCGTTGGCGGCGTGCCGAAGTTCCGCGCCTCGATAGGGGAGCATGGACATAGAGCGGCAGTCAAGATACTGTCCATGATTGAGAGGCCAGCCGCACCGGTCGATCGATCTGTGGAGGCGAAACAGCCAGACGACGCAGCAGACCAGGAACCTGAGTCAAAGAAGTAACATGACGTGCCAAAGATGAGTCTGATGATCGACACGAGGTCGAGCAACGTTCTCAAAACAAGTGCTAACCGTGAGGGGAGCCATGACTGAGACAGTACCCAAAACTGAACCCGAGGCCGAGCCTGAAACAGCGACCGATACAGCACAAGGGCTTCCTTTCGAAACGGCCCCGCTGACCCCGGCGGGCGATCTCGGCGCTGAGTTCAACGTTGTAGCAGGCGTTTTCAAGAAGCTGCCTGATTCGCTCAAGGAGACGATCGGCCAGCTTCTCGACGCAGAGGCGGACGTCTCGGAGCCGAGGATGGGCTCCTTTTCTAAGGATGACCTCGTCGCGGCGATAGACCCAACTCAGGTCTGCATTACGCACGCAACGTTTACGAAAGGGATAGGCGGCGAATCGTTCCTTATTGCCAAAAACGACACTGTCAAGGCCTTTGTTGAGATCATCTTAGGCGCGCCAGTGGAGACCGAGGGAGGGGACCTCTCTGCCGAATCGCTGGACGCTTTCCGCGAGCTCGCCAGCCAGATATGCGGGAAAGTCAACCTAAGCTTCTCTGAGATCGCGGGTGGCACGGTCAGCACGGGCGCCCTGGCACTGTTTGACAAGGAGTCGCAAGACCTTGCTGAGCTCGTTCCCCAGGGCAAGTCATTCTGCGCGGAGCTGAAGGTCTCGGCGCCTGACAAGCTGGATGGCGACATCCTCTTCATTTATTCCACGGACTGTGTCGAACAGCTGGCGGCAGCTGAGAAGGCCGCCTCTGCACCCATAGACGAGGCCGCTCCCGAGGAAGCATCAGAGGCCCAGTCCGCACCTGAGGTGCCCCTTGCCAAGGCACCGCCCGCTCGCCCTGAGGTCGGAGCGGAAGCAAATGAGCGGCTCAAGGTGATCATGAACATGGAGATCCCCATCCATGTCAGGTTCGGCGAGACGCAGATGCTCATAAAGGACATCCTTCAGCTGGGCACCGGCTCCATCATCGAGCTCAACAAGGCCGTCGATACCCCTGTCGATCTCGTTGTGAACGAGGACCTCGTCATCGCCAGAGGCGAGGTCGTTGTGGTCGAATCGAACTTCGCGGTTCGGATTACTGAGGTCAAGAGCAAGGCCTACCGGATCAAGGGCCTCGGATAGGGCTTGTCCGCCATAGATTCAGCGTAGTTGGTAGCGGAGGCAAAGATGGCTGATGTGGCCTCGATTTTTGGCGCCAGCGGCCCCCTTGCCAGGACTATTGCCAACTTCGAGCAACGCCCTGACCAGGCCAAGATGGCACGGCTCGTGTGGGAAGCGATCCAAACCAAACGCCACCTCATCGTCGAGGCGGGCACCGGAATCGGCAAGAGCCTCGCCTACCTCGTGCCTGTCATCGCGAGCGGCAAGGGTGCGATCATATCCACCAAGACCAAGACCCTTCAGGAACAACTGGTCAACCACGACCTGCCGCTGCTCCGGAAGGCGTCGGGAACTCATTTTACTGCTGTCTGCTTGAAGGGAAGAGCCAACTACCTGTGCCTCAAGAGATTCAGGGACTTCAGCACCCGTCCGCTGTTCGTATTTCCCCACGAGATCAAGTACTTCCGCAAGATACAGAATTGGGCGACCCGCACCGCTACGGGCGATCGGGCGGAGCTGAGCCAGCTGCCAGACAGGCTGGCCATGTGGCATGACATCTGCTCCCAGCGAGACCTCTGCACAGGCCAGAAGTGCGAGTTCTTCAGCGACTGCTTCGTGTCTAAAGCCCGCGAGGCGGCGGACAAGGCCGGCATCGTCATCATCAATCATTACCTCTTCTTCGCCAACCTTGCACTTCAATTGAGCTCCGACACCTCGATGCTGCCACAGCGCAACCTCCTCATTTTCGACGAGGCTCACAACGTTGAGGATGTCGCCTCGCAGTTCATGGGCGCTTCCGTTGGGCTTGGGCACATCAATGACCTCGTGAACCAAATCAGTCGGCAGATCGAGCTGGAGAAAATAGAGGTTGAGGGGCTTGTCTCGGCCCTTACGAAGGTCCAAAAAGCCGGCAGCGAGTTCTTCTCGCATTTTGCCGCTCGGCGCGACGGGACGTTCAAGCTGACCAACGAGATGTTCGATATGCATGTTCTGGATGGTCGAGACGAGCTTCTTAAGCAGCTCAAAGGGCTAGCCAGGCTCCTTTCCGATGCGGCCTCAGACGGGATCGATGTTTTTGGCCCGCTTTCGGAGCGATGCCTGGAGATGGGCAATTCGGTGCGAGACGTCTGCGACCTCGACAACCAAGAGCTCGTCCACTGGGCTGAAGCAAGGGATGGGCACGTCCAGCTCAAGGCGACGCCGATCTGCCTGGCGGACACGCTGGCGAAACATGTCTTCGCGAAAGTGCCGACCGTGATACTGACTTCTGCAACGCTCTCATCGGACAACTCTTTCAAATACATCAAGAGCCGCCTTGGCGCCTCGCGGCCTTTGGAGCTGATGCTCCCGCCCAGCTTCGACTACAAGACGCAGGCGCTTCTGTATATCCCCAGACACCTGCCGCTGCCCGACAACCCCCGATTCGTCAACATGGCCGCAAAGGAGATAGTCAGGATACTGCAAAAAACCAGGGGCAAAGCTTTTGTTCTGTGCACCAGCATCTCCAATATGAATGCGCTGCACGAGCTCGTCAGCACAAAGATCAAGCAGCGATGCTTCCTGCAAGGGGAGATGCCAAACACCGCTTTACTCAAGGAGTTCCGCCGTGACGTCAGCTCGGTTCTTTTCGCAACCGCAAGCTTCTGGCAGGGCGTTGACGTGCAGGGCGAGGCGCTCAGCTGCGTCATAATCGATAAGCTGCCGTTCGCCGTTCCGAGCGACCCAATCATTGAGGCTCGCATCGAACGAATAAGGTCCCAAAATGGTAATCCGTTCTACGAGCTTCAGGTCCCGCAGGCGATAATCGCATTGAAGCAGGGCT
>QMNL01000010.1 GCA_003647755.1 Candidatus Coatesiibacteriota bacterium | reverse complement strand
GGGCACGCTTATATATCCCGCGCCCTCTCCGCTCTGCATCGGATTGTCCGAATCAGAATCTATATAAACCACGTAGTAGCCCGGATAGGACACATACGCATACGCATTGCCCCAACTATCCGTATAAAGACCTCCGTCCTTGTCGGACTCCGTCGTTGCATACGGCCCGTTCCAACCCATCCCGGTCGATGCGTCGTAGGCAGGCACCGGCGCTGCATACTCATACGGCTGCCCGCTGCTGTCGCATGGGAGCAAGTAACCATGGTTCGTCTTCGTTACCGCCAGCATCTTCAAACCGGTATAGACTGTCGTCCCGTCAGACACCCACGTCGGTGGCCACTGGTTCACATCCCGGTAGTAATTCACCGCCGCATTGCGAATGTTCGCCATTTCCTCCCGCGTGCTCGCCTCGTTCGCATCGTCCAAAAGATTGAAAATTAACGGCGTTATGACGCCAGCCAACAACGCTATGATCGCTACTACAACGACCATCTCGACCAGGGTAAAACCCTCTGTGCCAAACTCTCGCAGCAAAACCTTACATCTCATCATCGGTCAACACCTCGTCTCGTCTAAATTGCGCGGTGCCCGACAACCGAAAATCTATGCATTGTTTTATTCCTACTACTTCTTAATGAACGCGATCATCCCATAAAGAGGCAAGAACACCGACAGCGCAACCGTCCCAACAATTAAACCCATTGACACGATCATCAGCGGCTCCGCTATCGCAAAAATCCGCCTGATCGTGTAGGGAACTTCCTTGTCGTAGTAGATACTCACCTTCTCCAACGTCATGTCCAGCTCGCCGGTCTCGTCGCCAATCGCTATCATCCGCAAGACCAGCGAGGGAAACTCCCCACTCTCCGCAAGCGCCTCGGGCATGGACCCGCCGGCGCGGATCCTGTCATGTGCCTCTCTTATGACCTTGCCCAAGATCACATTGCCGATGACTTGTTCGACAATCCTCAGGCATTCTGTAATCTCAACACCTGCCCGGTATAACGACGACATCGTGTGGGAGAACCTCGACAGCGCAACCTTTCTTATCAGTGTCCCGAACAGTGGCAGCTTCAACTTGAACGCATCCCAGAGCCTGCGCGCAGTTTTCGTCTTCTTGATCAATGTCCGCAGGACTATGAATATCGCTATCAGCGCGCCGGCAAGATAAAACCCGTAGTGAACCATAAAGTGACTTATGCCGATAACGATCCGCGTCGGAAGCGGCAACTCCACGTCAAACTTCGCAAAGATCTTCGCAAACCGTGGTATCGGGAAAACCAATAGAAACACGATTACACCAGTAACAACGGCCAAAACAACGAGAGGATAGGCCATTGCCTCGCGAATGCGCCCTTTCAGCTCTTCCTGCCACTCCAGATATGGCACAAGCCTCTCAAGAACCTCATCAACTCGACCTGTCGCCTCGCCCGCGCGCACCATGCTGACGTAAAGCTGATTGAACACTGAGGGATGGGCTGACATCGCGTCTGCCAGCATAGCGCCATTCTCTACCTGGGCCGTTATATCGTGAATGACCCGCTTGAAACCAGGCTGCTCTGTCTCCCGCGTCAAGTCCTGCAAACCAGTCAGAAGAGGCACGCCTGCCGACAGAACCGTCCCAAGGTGGATGGTGAACGTGATCAGGTCTCGCGCCTTGACCTTGACCTTCTTAGTTTTGCTCCTTTTGCCCTGCTCGCTACGTCCCTTCGATACTTTCATAACTACGTAGCCAAGCTCACCAAGCCGCTCTACTAAAACCCCTGAGTTCTCTGCCTCCAGGACGCCCGTTGTCTCACGACCTGAAGCATCTCTCGCCTTATACGAAAATACGGGCAACTCTTCCTCGCTCTGCCTTCTTAGAACTCTACCTCTGCCGAAAGCAGGGTAACTCTACGAACCTCATCAATGGTTGTTATTCCATTCATGACCTTGTTCATCCCATCCGTAAACATCGAGTGCATCCCAAACTTCCTAGCCGCTCGCCGGATGTCCTCGATCGATGCACGCTGCTCAACCAAGGCCTGCATCTTCTTGTTCATAACGATCAGCTCAAATATGGCTATCCGACCCTTATATCCCGTGTGGTTACAGTAGCTGCAACCCTTGCCCCGATAAAGAGTCAATACCTGGTCCTTTCGCTGGATGGCCTCTTTGTCCTGAACAATCGATTCGAGCGCATCCAGCCCAAGTGTCCCCTCTATGGCCTCCTTGTGAAGCGAAAGCAGCTTCAAATCCTGCTCGTTTGGCTCATAAGGCTCCTTGCAGTTGGGACATATCAGCCGCACCAACCGCTGGGCCATGATCCCGAGAATTGACGATGAGACAAGAAATGGCTCAATCCCCATGTCCACCAACCTCGGCAAAGCGCCTGCCGCATCGTTCGTGTGAAGCGTGGACAGCACCAAGTGGCCCGTAAGAGCCGCACGCACGGCAAGTTCAGCCGTCTCGTCGTCCCTGATCTCTCCAACCAGGATAACGTCTGGGTCCTGCCTAAGCATTGAACGCAAGCCCAAGCCAAACGTGAAACCTGCCTTGGGGTTGATCTCCGACTGTTGAATTATCGGAAGCTGGTATTCGACCGGATCCTCAAGCGTAACAACCTTCCTCTCGAGCGTATTCACGTGGGAAATGGCCGAATAAAGAGTTGTCGTCTTACCACTTCCCGTAGGACCTGTAACCAGAATAATCCCATAAGGCATATTTAACAGCGACTCAAACTCGCGCCGCTCCTTCTCGGGAAATCCCAACTTTACCAAATCAAGCTGCAACGTAGCCCGGTCAAGCAACCGCAACACCGCATTCTCGCCGGTTACCGTGGGAAATACGCTCACACGAATGTCGATCTTCCGCTTCCCCACCGAGAACCCAATCTTGCCGTCCTGAGGGATTCGACGCTCGGCGATATTCAAGTCCGCCATGATCTTGATTCTCGAAATGATGGCCTCTCTCAAGTCCAAGGGTATCGTCTTCCTCTGGTGCAAGATGCCGTCGATCCTATACCGAACACGCATCAGCTTCTCGTCAGGCTCAAAATGAATATCTGTGCAGCGCTCATGAACGGCCTGGACTATGATCCTATCTACTAACTTGATGATCGGCGCCTGCGAAGCCGCCTCCTCGATCTGCCCAACCGCACCTGCATTGCGGCGCTTCATCGTCTCTTCGGCCATCTTCATGCCTTCATCAATAATATCCTCTACGTCCTCCTCGCTACCGAAGAACTTATCGAGCGCCTTCTCCAAATCTTGATCGGTTACAGTTACAGGCCGAATCTGCAGACCCGTCCGCCGCTCCAATGCGTCAATAGTGTTCACGTCATACGCGTTCACCATCGCAACCGTCAACGTGAAGTCATCTTTCGAAAGAGGCAATACCTGGTGCTCCTTGCAGAAATCCATCGGCACAAGTTTCAGCACGTCCTGATCGATCTCTGCCTCACTTAGATCAACCTCGGAGCGAGCTCCCTCGCCCGAAAGCGCGTTGACAAGGTCGTCCTCCGAAATGAACCCAAGGTCGAACAGTATCTGACCAAGCAGCTCACCTGTCCGCTTCTGTTCGCTCAGAGCCAACTCAAGCTGCTGGTCATCTATCAGACCTATCTCTCTTAGCTTCTCCCCTAACAGCGCCATCTCTCGAATACCTCTATCTCAAGGTCAAACTCTCACACTTGCGGCAGTATTCCCCGCTCAAATCACACCACCAAAACTCCTAATAAACCTAAACTATGATTGCGTCCGGCGCCTCTACCGTGCCCAAGCACCACAGCCCGGAGGCGCCGGCTTGTCAATTCAACAATATCTGGCTGTCACACCTTACTTGGTGCGGTAACCAATGTCATCGTACTGTGTCTCCGTCGCCCAAATCGGCGTCTCAACCGCAAAGTTCGGGCCTGCACTCAGACACCAAACGTTGTTGCCACCTTGACCACTGGCAGGCGCACCAACTACCTGCTGGCTGTCCGGCCCATAGTCGAATGCCCCAACTGACACGACATACTTGTAAGCCCAAGGATCGTCGGTCACATAAGGCAAATAAGGTCCGTTCCAACCGTGCGACAGGATGTTGCCACCCAGGGTCGCCGCTCTCCTATACCTGTAGATATAGGTGTTCTGGTCCGGATTACCATTCGTCACCAAATGGAAATACATGTCATCAGCCGTAGTGCCCCACGATGACTGAGCGTCAGCCACGAAGCGCGGCATGTCACCCATATTCCCATAAAGATAATTGATATCCGGCGGATAGACCCCATACCGTGACAGATACGGCCAAGTGCCTGTGTCCTTGTGGAACAGCAAAAGCGCGGTTGAAATGTTACGGCAGTCACCGAGCGCTCTGGTCTGGTTTGCCTCGTCGATATACTTAAAGATCAACGGGGTCAGGATACCAGCTAACAAGGCGATAATAGCGACAACCACAACAACCTCGATAAGGGTAAACCCTTTCTTGTTCATCATCTCACCTCCCTCACTTCCAAATTTTCCATCACTCCGCGGCCATGCTTGGTGTGACTCCCAGGAGTGATGATACCAATTGAAAATTGACTTTCCATTATCACTATCCCAGCATATAAGAACCCTACAACACATCCTCGCTACGAGTCAAGCCCATCTTTTCACATTCCTACACCCGTGTAAACATGCCAAATGTGGTTAGAAATGGCAAGCCTCACAACAATTCCAATATGTAGTATGCCCTCTCCACGACTAAACTCAATACTGGCACTTGACTCACAAATGTGAGTGAATATGTAGAGTGAGAGCCAGCGTAATCTTTCTCTTGCAGCTGTAACAACCAAGCAAAGGAGCGAAAAATGAACGGCAAAAACTCATTCAACACCAGTCCTCAGCTCAGCCATGACCAGATTTTGGTCATGATCATAGACCATCAGGAAAAACTCCTCCCACACATTCTGGGGCATGAGAGCATCCTGCAAAAGGTCCCCAGGCTACTCAAGTTCTGCAGGCTGATGTCGCTTCCGATCGTTGCTACTGAGCAGTATCCGTCCGGGCTCGGCCCCACCGTGCCGCCGATCGCAAACCTCTTGGCCAACCATGGTCTTATCTTTCACAAAACCACTTTCTCCTGCATGAAAGACAGGCACATATCACAGTCTGTAGGCGACTCCGGAAGGCGCTGCGTCGTCGTTTCTGGCATCGAGACCCACGTCTGTGTCCAGCAGACCGTGTGGGACCTGCTAGCCGCATCATACCGCGTCCACGTTCTCGCGGATTGTGTCGGCTCCAGGTCAGAACTCGACCACAATATAGCCCTTCAGAGGATGCGCAATGCGGGGGCGACCATATCCACGCTCGAAGCCTTCATGTTTGAGGTCCTCGGTTCATGTGAGCACCCGCTCTTCAAGCGATTCCTTAACGAGATTATTAAGTAAACGCCTTGTGTCTGACGTGTGGGCATGTCTCCTACCCCGAGCAAGAACTGACAGCTGATAGCTCACCCCCGACCTTGGGGTATGTTCTATCAGGTGCTACGCAACATCGCGGCCGCAGCACTTCTTATACTTTTTCCCGCTGCCACACGGGCAGGGATCGTTGCGGCCTATCTTGCCGTGCTGCCTCTTCATTCTTGCCAAGCGCTTCTTTGACACGTCTCTCATATCCTGTGGCCTACCATCCTCGGCCTGAACCGGACGACGGGGCCTCCGGGGGGATGGCTGCCTCTGCCTCTCACGAGCCATCTGAAGCGTCATAACGTAAAACACCGAGCTTCTGGCGATGCCCGACATCAACCGCTCAAATAGATCGAAACTCTCTCGTTTATACTCCACCAACGGATCAACCTGTGCATACCCCCGCAGCCCAATCCCCTCACGAATATGATCGATCTCAAGAAGATGGTTCTTGAAGTCCCGGTCGATCACCCTGAGCATGATGAGCCGACACAGGACCTCCAGCTCATCCGTGCCGATCTCCTTCTCCTTCTGCCTGAAACCATTCCTCACCGCCGTGAGAAGAACCTCCCTGAACTCCTCATAATCATACCTCGTCGGGTCGAGCTCCCCGGTTAGCTCTATCCCTAAAGAACCTCGCATTGCACTAACCAGCCCACGAATATCCCACTCCTCGGGGTCCTTCTTGCGGTCTGCGAACTGGGCCAAAATGTCATCAACCGCATCTTCGGCAAAATTCATGAACTCATCCTGGGCCTTGCCAAGAAGGATCCGCCGTCGCAACTCATATATGATCTCACGCTGACGGTTCATGACATCGTCATACTCTAAAAGGTGCTTTCTTATCTCGAAGTTCTGCGCCTCAACCCGCTTCTGAGCTGTCTCAATCGCCCTCGTCAGCAGCGGATGCTCCAGCCGCTCGCCCGGCTCAACCTTCAGCCGCCTCAACAACGACTTAATGCGGTCTGCGCCAAATATCCGGAGCAGATCGTCCTCAAGCGACAGAAAAAACTTCGAGGAGCCCGGATCGCCCTGACGGCCCGAGCGACCACGCAACTGATTGTCGATACGCCGTGCCTCGTGCCGCTCGGTCCCGAGCACATGAAGCCCGCCGAGGTCGGCCACTCCCTCGCCCAACACGATGTCCGTCCCCCGGCCAGCCATGTTAGTCGCAATTGTTACCGCCCCCCTCTGGCCTGCCTTAGCGACAATCTCCGCCTCCTTCTCGTGGTGCTTCGCATTGAGCACTGAGTGCTTGATACCCCTCTTCTTCAACATCCGGCTCAGCCGCTCCGATTTGTCCACAGACGTCGTCCCAACAAGAACGGGCCGACCATTCTTATGAAGCTCATCTATCGAATCCACAACAGCCTCGAACTTCTCCTTCTCCGTCATGTAGATGGCATCCGGCTGGTTGTCCCTGATAAGTGGCTTATTCGTAGGAATCACCACCACCTCGAGCTTGTATATCTTGTAAAATTCCGCAGCCTCTGTGTCAGCAGTGCCAGTCATCCCAGACAGCTTCTCATACATCCGAAAGTAGTTCTGGATCGTGATGCTCGCAAGAGTCTGGTTCTCGCTCTCCACCCGAACCCCCTCCTTCGCCTCCAACGCCTGATGAAGTCCGTCCGAATACCGCCTACCAGGCATGATCCGACCAGTGAACTCGTCAACTATGATGACCTTCCCATCCTTCACCACGTAATCAACGTCTCGCTTGAATAAAAACCGTGCCTTGAGCGCCTGGTTAATGTACGAAAGAAAATCCATCTTCTCAGGCGCATACAAATTATCGATCCCAAGCTGTGTCTCCACCGACCTTATTCCCGCCTCGGTCAGCGTGATCGTCCGAGCCTTCTCGTCAACCTCAAAGTCCCGATCCCTGTGCAGACGACGAACGACACGGTCCGCCTCATAGTATCCTGTCGTTGATTCCTCCGACGGCCCAGAGATAATGAGCGGCGTTCGCGCCTCGTCTATCAGGATGCTGTCCACCTCGTCCACGATCGCAAAGTTGTGGCCCCGCTGGACAAACTCCCTCGCGTCGTGCCGCATGTTGTCCCGCAGATAATCGAACCCAAACTCGCTGTTCGTCCCGTAAGTAATGTCGGCCTGGTAGGCATCCAAGCGGTCCTGATGACTCATGTCGTTCTGAAGAGCAGCGACGGAAAGACCGAGCGACTCGTAAACCGGCGCCATCCAGGCCGCGTCCCTTCTCGCAAGGTAGTCATTCACTGTAACCACGTGCACGCCCTTGTCAGTGAGCGCGTTGAGATACGCAGCCAGAGTCGCCACAAGCGTCTTCCCCTCGCCTGTCGCCATCTCCGCAATCTTCCCCTGATGAAGCACTATCCCGCCGATCAATTGCACGTCAAAGTGGCGCATCTTCACCGTCCGCTTTGCCGCCTCCCTGACCACCGCAAAGGCCTCCGGCAAGATGTCATCGAGCGTCTCCCCATCCGCCAACCGACCACGGAACTCATCCGTCTTCGCCATCAGCTCACCATCCGATAGCTGCGAGATGCTCCTCTCCAGAGAATTGATCTCGTCCACAACCGGCGACATCCGCTTCAGAACCCGATCGTTCCGAGTCCCGAAAACCTTGCTCAAAATAGAGTTAAACATCCACAATCCGCCTCACTAACTCCACCAAAGAGGAACACCACTATCCATACTCACCCTATTATACTATGTTCCCGCAGCAGACCAATGGCCATAGTCATTGCACCGGCGCCGTGGACTCACACAACTTATGATCACAAACATCAACATAACCCCGTTCACACACCCTTCCAGCCCACGCCGATCTCTGACCACAGCCCTGCTCCCACTGCTTTATGGAATGCATGACTACGCTCATACTTCTGCACTTGGCACCCACGCCGCTCCCCCACAACTCTGTCAGGCCACAACGTAGGGCCGAGGCCTGCTATGCCGATACGGAGCGACTCTTCTTGATAATCAGCGCACCTTCCACGATGAACCAGAGCTCCAGAAGGGCGACGGCAACGCCTATGCCAAATAAGAGCCAGTTCTGCTTTGCTGCGAAACCGCGAAGGTCATGGACAAGCGCTGCTGTTGTGAATATCATAAGAAAGCCCATCGGCACCGCGGTATAGAGCACAGGCTTGTTCTTGCTGAGCAAGTAGATCGTCAGCACGAGGAACGTCAGACCTGCCATCAGCTGATTGATTGTGCCGAACAAGGGCCAGAGTATCATTCCGCCCTTTCCGCCGTTGATCAGCGTCAGACCAAACGCTGAACCTACTGCGATGATCGTTGCTGGGTGTCTTCTTTGTAACGCTGGGACCCTGACGCTCGAGGCGAGCTCCGCTATGATGTAGCGCTGCAGTCTCGTGGCCGTATCAAGAGACGTTGCGGCAAAGGCGATTATCGTAACGGAGACGATGGTCGTGGCAATGCTGGCGGGGATGCCGAGCGACTCAAGGAAGCCACCGGCGCCGTTGACGAAGGCGGTTATCTTAATCATGAAGCCGCTTGCCGCCGACCACGAGGCGTAGTGTTGGCCCCAGGAGGCTCGTGAGGCAAACCCCGCCGTGCAGGCCAGCGCGGCCACGATAGCGAGCGCTCCCTCGGCGAGCATACCCCCGTAGGCAATTGGCCTGGAGTCGGTCTCAAGCGACATCTGCTTGACGGTAGTCCCTGACGAGACCAGGGCGTGGAAACCTGATATGGCTCCGCAGGCGATCGTGATGAACAGGAAGGGCAGAATCGGTGGCGCCCCGGGCGGCGATGCGACAATGGCCGGGGCCGTGATGGTGGGATGCGCAACAAAGAGGCCGAGGTAAAGCGAACCCAGAGTGAGCAGCAAGAGATACGAGTTGATGTAGTCCCGAGGCTGGAGCAGCACCCAGACCGGCAAGGTCGAGGCGGTATAGACGTAGGCCATCAGTATCACAACCCAGGTGAGTATCTCGGAGGAGAAAAAGATCGGTGGCACCTTGATGGGGACGATGGTCCCCAGCCACATGAAGAAGTAGAGGAGGCAGACCATCGCAAGGGTCAGCGTGAATAAGTGCGTCTGTCTCTTCCTGTAGATGAGATAGCCCAGCGCAAGAGCCACCGGCGTCTGCATCAGAATCGGCAGCACCGCAGCGGGGAAGCTGATGAACAACAGCGCGATGACGAGCGCAAAGACCGCCATCACAACCAACAGCGCGAAGAAAATGATGAACATGAAGAGGATTCGCGTCCGCGGCGAGATGACAGACTTGGCGACCTCGGCGATCGACTTGCCCTTGTGCCTCGCCGAGACGATGAGCGAGCCCATGTCGTGAACCCCGCCAATGAATATGCTGCCCACCAAGATCCACACGACCGCCGGCAGCCAGCCCCAGATCACCGCTATTGCCGGGCCCACGATCGGCGCCGCCCCAGCGATGGAGCTGAAATGGTGTCCAAAGAGGATCGAGGCCCTGGTGGGAACGTAGTCGATCCCGTCCTCCAGCTCGACCGATGGCGTTTTGGCGTCGTGGCTCGTCGAGAAGATGCGGCGCTCGATGAACTTGCCGTAGAACCTATAGGCCAGAAAGAAGCATAGCAACGAAACTCCGCCTATGAGTGCCGCGCTCACTTCGGATCACCCCTTCCCAAGAGCTAGGGTAGACAGACAAGAATCCCGTCCTTTCCACACGCATAGCCCGACTTCGCATCGAGCATGAATAGCGAATAGAACCACTTGTCCCTGTCAATCAGTATCTCTTTCTGCCACGTCTTGCCGCCGTCCACAGTCCCGAGGAATATCGATTCCTGTCCAGCTATGAACCCCGTCCTCTCGTCAACGAAGCGCACCGCGTCGAACTCGTGTTTCGCCCCGCTCTCCTGCGCAAGCCACGTCTTGCCCCCGTCCACAGTGTGGATTATGACGCCGTCCATGCCAACCGCCCAGCCGTGGCTCTCGTCAACGAAACAGACGTCCATCAGGATCGTGGATGTCCCCGAATCCTGCAATTCCCACGTCTTGCCGCCGTCCGCAGTCTGCACAATCGTGCCGCCCAGGCCTACCGCCCACGCCAGGCTATCTCCCCGGCAGGCGACGCCCAGCAGCATGCGGCCAGTCCGCCGGCGTGTCTCAACCCACCTCATACCTCCGTCATGCGTGTAGAGAATCCGCCCCGACAGGCCGACTGCGTATCCGACCTTCCGACCGCAAAACGCCATGTCCTCGAGCTCCGCCCCGAATGCACCAAGCCTCTTCCACGTCTTGCCACCATCGCTTGTCCTGTAAAGCGTGCCCAGGGTCCCGCAGACCAGCCCGTTCTCCCGGTCGAAGAACCATACGCCCGTCAGCCGAACGTTCCTCGCCACGCCGGTCGAAAGCTTCTGCCACGTCTTGCCGCCGTCGCCGGTTCTCATCATGCGACCTCCGTCGCCGACCACAAATCCTGTCTTGCTGTCAACGAAGAAGACGTCGTGCCAGCTGTAGTCAGCATTGGCCTTCAACAACACATCTCTGGCACTAGCACAACTGCATAAAAGCGCCAGCACAACGAATGCCTGCACCACGACAACCAGAAGATTACGCATCTCTCTCAAGTAGAAGCCACGTTCATACTACAAGTGTAATCCACGAGCACTGAAGATACTCCTGTAAAGCGATCATGCAAGCGCAGCGGGGCGGGAAAGTCAGGCTGAACTCAGCACGCTCCCCGTAACAACGCAGACGAAAAGCAGTTTCTTCAACAGACATCACTTGCTTCCCCTACGCCCTCGCCGGCTGATTCAGCGCGACATCGGCCCGAAAACTCGTAAGTTGGATCACCGGCTCAGGCCGGCTCAGCAACCTGCAGCCCCCCGTGCGTTGCACACGAGTCCCCTTACCTGCTGGTTACCTGCTGGACGCCTTGTTCCGCCGTGTCCACTCGTGCAGAGCACGGCTCAGGGACCGCGCCTTGCGGACGGCAACACAAGGCATACAAATCCCACAAGCGATACCAGCGAGGCGATCAGAAGCGACTGGAAAACGCCAAGCACTGGGAGGAGAATGGATGTGGTAGCTATCGCCCCGGCTGACGAGCCAACGAGGTCTGCGAAGTAGGTTGTCCCGGCGGTCTGCGTCTGGACCTCGTATCCCACTGCGTCTGTGTAGGCCGCATTTCCATAGACGTACAATGCGCCTCCTACGGCGCCAGCGAGAAGTATGGCCAGGACGAAGAGCATTTGAACCGATGTGCCAGCGCTAAATATCTGAACACTTGCCAAAAAGACTATCATCACCAGCGGGAAAAGCGTGGCTATCGCCTGAAGCATCATGAGGCCCGAAAAGGGTTCCCGGCCCTTGGCCCGAAGCTGTTTTCTCGAGAGGAGCGCCCCAACCGCTATCCCGCCCATATAGGCGCAAATGAGCAGGCCGAGCATTGAATATATTCGGCCAAAGAATATCTGGTAGCCGATCAGGATTATCATCTCGCTGCTGATCTCCAGAAACCCGATCGACGCAAGGGAGACGATTACCGCAACTCTTCTCGGCGACCTTGACCTTCGCTGAACCAGCAGTACCGCTGCAAGCAAGAGAACCACAACCGAGTAAACCTCCGGCCCTGTGCGATCGCCAAGCCACCTGTAAGCTGAGGCAACCCGCCCGCTGGATTCCTTGCTCCACAGCACCTGCGCATAGTAGTAGCAGACTGGCGAAAAGTCCCGGTTGATCCTTGCGCCAGAGCCGGGACATGCCTTCAGCAGCTCGTCGATCATTCTCATCCTGAAGAACTCAAATTGTGACGGGATACGCCAGTCTGTAACAAACTGCGTCTCAATATGGCGCCTCGCAAGCCTCGCCACCAATACATCGGGTTTGAGAGCAAGTTCAGCCGAATCGGTTGCCAACAGATGTGCGTGTTGGCCCGGCGTGAGAGCCACTTTGCGGAAAACACGCGCCAGCGTGTTACGAACACTGCAGATGAACGTCTTCTGCTCATCAGAGAGGTAGTTCTCCGCTGAAGGGACTTCCACCGCGAATATACCCCCCGGGGCAAGCCTTTTCTTGACCAGGGTAAAAAATTCAAGCGTAAAGAAGCGATTCAATTGGGCATTTGTCGGCCTCGGAAGGTTCAGAATGACCATGTCATATTCTGCCTCAGTTGCCGCCACAAATCGCCTCGCGTCGGCGTAGTGAATATGGACTGCCGGATCAGTTAAAGCTGACTTCTCCGCTGGCGGCAGGAAACTTTTGGACACGGTGATGACAGCCCGGTCGAGCTCAACGTAATCAACCCTTTCCGGGTGATGCTTCAGAAGCTCACGCACAGGTCCTCCGCAGCCACCGCCAAGCAGCAAGACGGACTTGGGGGCCTCGTGCACGAGCATGGGGATATGAACCGCCTCCTCCGCAGCCAAACGGTCGGGATAGGAATACAGCAAGAGACCATTCTGAAAGAGCGACTTCTGCTCGAAGCGCCTCGCCAGAACCAGCCGTCCATACTTGGTCTCGCGAACGGCAATGACTTTGGCCCCTCCGAAGGCAAAGCCAGACGACCAAATCTCAATGCTCGAGGAGAACATCAGCAAGATGCCTGTTACCGCAACCAGGGCCGCTAAGACCGTCTTGAGCGAACGTCCGGGCTGGGCATTCCAGAGCGCCCCCACCAACGTGATCGCGGACAGGATGACCAGCGTCGCAAACGGCAGAATGCGGCCCGTCAGTGCAAAATGCACAACCACTCCGCCGACCACCGCGCCCAGCGCCTCGACCGAATAGACGGCGCTTGCCTTTCTCGACCTACCCTTGGCGCTTCTGTCCCTCAAGAAGCTGCAATACACAGCAAAGAGGCCGCCCTGTGCAAATGACAGCGGGGCCAGGCAGACGAACGTTGCGCCCAGGATGGGCACCAGGCCAGCGATCTCTCCCGGCTCGATGCCCAGCACAAGCCTTGCGAGCCTGATGGCGACGAGCGTGCCGGGAAAGAGAGAACTCAATCCTACAAGCAGCCAGAGCCTCAGCCTGGACCTTCCAGCCGGGCCCAGCCGGTTTGCGGCCTTGCCCATCGTTACGCTGCCGATGCCTCCGAACAGAAGCCACACGAAAAGCACAAGGCCGATCGACAGCTCGTTGCCCGAGAACGTGTTGATGCACTCACGCTGGAACACCACCTGCGAGACGAGTGCGCAGAAGCCCAGGTTGAACCAGAGAAACACCTCCGGCCACTTGCCGTTACTCAAGTTGCTCGTCTTAGGCATCAACATAGCTCCGCATTATCACGCCGATCCGCCTCTCTTTGACAGCAAAACGGTTCCAACCTATTATAGTTCGCACCGCTGAAGTTGCATCTGTGATTCATGACGTCAGGAGATAGTAACGTGAACGAGATTATCACGTGTATTGAGAACCTGCGATTGAAGCTTGAGAAGTTCAGTAAATCAAGGATTAGTGAGGCAGAAACGAAGGTCGCATTTATTAACCCCTTGCTGAGGAGCCTCGGGTGGGATCCGGCGGACCAGGACGAAGTGCGACTTGAATATCTGATCTTCGCCGGGAAGTTCGTTGACTACGCGCTGAAGATAAATCAAGAGGTCCGCCTGTTCATAGAGGCCAAGCCATTACAGAACCCTCTTAGAGACGAGAAGCCCATCGGTCAAGTCATTTCTTACGCTGCTACTGCGGGCGTCAAGTGGTGCATCTTGACCAACGGGATTGTCTATAAGGTCTTTTGCACCACCGAAAAGGGACCGGCGCCGGAGAAGCTCCTTTATGAGGTC
>QMNL01000009.1 GCA_003647755.1 Candidatus Coatesiibacteriota bacterium | reverse complement strand
CCGCCTCGACAGGTTGGAATCATCGTGCTGATTCCGGCCTTAGCGGCGAAACCCCAGGATAGGCATGGCAATGCAGGCGCAAGGGGCCGTCAGTAGGCGTGGGGATCGATCCCGTGAACCGTTAAGATGAGGTGCTCGAGCGTCTTGAGTATCTCGCCCAGGTACTCCTCGACTGCGTGCACACTACCTGGCAGGGAGAAAACGATGGTGCTGCCCATGATCCCGGCGACCGACCGGCTCAAAAGCGCGGTGGGTTTTGCGGCACCGAACTTGAGGCGGATGTAGTCCATGATGCCGGGCAGGAGCTTATCGCAAAGCGGCACGACCACGTCAGGGGTGATGTCTCTTGGACCAACGCCGGTGCCGCCGGTGGTGATGACGACATCCACGCCGTCCTCTCGCGCCTGCTGAAGGAGTGCTCTAAGCCGCTTGGGGTCGTCGGGGAGGAGGTAATTGACGACCTCTTGCCGCCAGCGCCTGGGACCGAAAAAATCGTTGAGAATGGCGGAAATGCGGGGGCCGCTTCTGTCCTCGTAGTCTCCTTGGCTCGCCCTATCGCTAAGAGTGAGGACTCGGAATAAGAGGTTGCGGGGATGGAGGTGGATGGCATCGCCGGGCGCAATTGTACCACCCAACTTGACCCGGCAGAAGATACCCTCGCGGGGCATCACGCACTTGCCCACCTGTTTGGCGACGGTGCATCCGTCGGGGTGACAGGATTTTCCGATCTGGGTGACCTCGAGGAGCGACTCGCCTATCGTGAGCTCATCGAACAGGCACAGTTCGGAGAGGTCCAGACCCAACGTTGTGATGTTCTCGGCGAATTCGCCCGGCGCAAAATTGCGGCCTACATCGTGGGCGAACGTGTCGATGATCTCCTTGCTTAATAGGCTGACCTGACGATGCCACTGGCCTGCGTGGGCGTCGGAAACAATGCCTCGCTCGGTGAGCTCGATGTTTTGGACCGGTCTTTTGCATGTTCCCTTCTCTCTAGAGATATTGACCGAAAGAACGGTCGGATGAGCACCCTGGTGGTGATTCATTGGACGTTTCCCTGTGTTCATTTTAGCCTCGGATTAATCAGAAAACACCGGTCGCCATTTGGCATCAGTCGACATCAACTTTGCTCTTGGACAGAAGAGCTATTTCGCCGATGCGCATCTGACTATCGACCGCTTTACACATGTCATAAACCGTCAGGAGAGCAACGGTGACGGCCGTAAGGGCCTCCATCTCAATTCCTGTCCTTGCGATACAGGATGCCTCGCTCTCGACTAAGACCCCGTGTGGGTCAAGGCTGGCCCGGACGGTGATATTTGTGATGGGGAGTGGGTGGCACAGCGGGATGAGCTCCGAAGTCCGCTTGGCAGCCTGAACACCCGCGATCTCCGCCACGGCGAGGACGTCCCCCTTCTTCATGTTGTTATCAGAGATTAGCTTCACTGTCCGCTCCCCAAGCTCTATCCTGCCCGAGGCGCGCGCAATGCGGAGTTGGGGCGTTTTGCGGCTAATGTCCACCATCCGTGCGCGCCCCTTGTCATCGATGTGTGTAAGCTCATCAGCCATGTCAGCCTCCCATAATGTAAAACTCGTTCCGAGCGCCTGCGCGCCCGGACTCGGGCTTCGCAGCGACCGCGCGCCGTATGGCCTCGGCCGGGCCAAGCTCGCGGCACGAAAACGCTATATCATTGAAAAGACAGGGCTTCAGCAAGCCATCGCTTGTGAGCCTCAGTCGGTTACAGTGCTCACAATCGCCGCCGTCGCCGCCCTCAACCGGCCAGAACTGTCCTCCGGGGATGTCCATTTGCCGTATGAAGCGCGCCTCAAGCCCGTGGTCCTCCGCGAAATGCCGCACCGCGATAGCGTCAGGCTCCGCCGAGGAGTTACGGACGACGCAGTTGATCTTTGTGCCCTGAAATCCCGCATCTGAGGCAGCCCTTATTCCATCGAGGACCCATTCCAATTCGCCTCGGCGGGTGATCTGCCGGTATCGCACGGGGTCAAGCGTGTCGAGGCTTATGTTCAGGCGGTGCAAGCCGGCCTTCTTTAGGGGCCTGGCGAACTGATTCAACAGGGTGCCGTTCGTGGTCATGGCGAGGTCCTTGATCCCATCCACCTCCGCGAGCATGGAGACGAGGGTTACAATGCCCCTTCGCACCAGCGGCTCGCCGCCGGTGATCCGAACCTTCTCGATGCCCATCGCAACTCCAGTTTTGACCACGTCCAGTATCTCCTCAAAGGAGAGTATGTCATCGTGGGTGGTAAGCGGAACGCCCTCGGGTGGCATGCAATAGACGCAGCGCAGGTTGCACCTATCGGTTACGGAGACACGTAGGTAGTTTATGCGCCGGTTAAATCTGTCGAACATGAACCATCGTTCCTTTTTCGAGCTTCGTAACGCTAGCAGGAATGCAGATGATGCCGTCGGCCTGGGGCAGCGCGCGGGCGTGCGCCGAGCCGTGATACTCGATTGGCCTCACAGAGCCAGTTGCTGTCAGAACGACCGGATACCACGCCTCGCGACGGGTCCTTCGCTTTTCGATGGGCTCATCCAGCGGCATTATCACGTTTTGGGGTGTGTAGTCGTGGCCCTGCATTTTCAGTAGAAATGGCTTCACCAACAGCTCGAATATGACAAAAGTGGAGACCGGATTGCCCGGCAGACCAAAGCAGAATCCAGCATCCGAGACGCCGAAGTGTGTCGGCTTGCCCGGCTTGATCGCCACGCTCTCGAAGAGGAGCTCGAAGCCACAGCGCTTGAGGATGGTGGGCACGAGATCGTAGTCACCGACGGAGACTCCGCCGGAGACTAGCACAACGTCGGTGGTGCCGATGGCGTCTCGCAGGAGGGCGTCGATGTCGCTCGCGGTATCCCGTGCAATCCCATAATAGTAGGGAAGACCACCCATTGCGGCGACCTGTGCCTGGAGTTGGTAGCTGTTGCTGTTTCTTATTTGTGAGATGGCCGGTTTTTCAGCTGGCTCGACCAGCTCATCCCCCGTCGCAATGATACCCACACGGGGTCTATGCGAGACGAGGGGGGTTGTGCACCCAACCGAGGCAAGGAGGGCAATGTGCTGGGGCCGGAGCCACTCGCCGGACCGAAGAACCACGTCGCCAACTGCGGTGTCCTCCGCTTTATAGCAGATGTTTGTCGCGGTGTCCTTCCCCGCAAAGTGGATTGTGTTCTCGCCCGTGAGCTCAACGTGCTCCTTCATTACGACGCAGTCTGCGCCATCGGGAACCATCGCGCCGGTCATGATTTTGGCGCACTCACCCGGACCCACAGGCCGGGTGGGGGCGTGCCCGGCCGGGACTACTTCACAGACGCGGAGCTCGTTGAATAGGTCCTCACGGCGAATCGCGTAGCCATCCATTGCGGACTTATCGAAGGGTGGCATGTCTATGTCAGAGACCACGTCCTCGGCCAGGACTCTGCCGAGGGCATCTTGAATGGAGACTCGCTGGGTGGGAAGTCTAACGGCGGCGGAGAGGGCGATCTTGTATGCTTCTTCACGCGATATCATTTTGACCAATGTAGTCCTCGTAATCGTTGATGGTGTTGAGGTTCTTCAGCTGGAGGTGTTGCCCGAGGGGGTAATAGCGAATCCTGGCGTGCTTGAAGACTTCGGAGACCTTGCGGGATGGGTGCCCGAGGGAGCTGCGCATGGCCGGCAGAATGCTCTTGTTATAGACGGCAAATAGCGGCTCGATCATGCCTCCTGTGTTTTTGGGGATAACCGCATCGTAGCCATCCGACAGCGCTATCATCTTCCTGAGCAGCGGGACGTTTGGCTCTGGAATATCGCACGCGAGCACAATGTTGGTCTCCCTCGGAGATGCTAGAAGGGAGGAGAAGATGCCCACAAGTGGCCCCTGATTGGGCTGGATGTCGGGAATAACCGGAACGTCAAGGAACTGGAACTTTTGTGGGTCGTTTGCGCTCACGATGAGCTCCTCAAAATGAGGCGCCAGCTGGTCTGCGATGTGCTGTATCATTGGGCGGCCGTTGATAGGGAGCATGGCCTTGTCGGAACCCATGCGGTGGCTACTGCCGCCAGCCAGGATGATCGCCGTCGCGTCCTCCAGCAGGCCCCAGCCGTGATTAGACAGGACGATGCGGGTCATCTCCAGATCGAAGTCTTTCCCGTCTGATAGCACTATCCTGTCGGCGCTCTGCAGCACATTTTGTGCCGATTCCTTGAAGGTGTGTGAATCCTTATCTTTGACGATCACGAACACGCCTGGCCTGACGACCTTCCGTAGGCTGTTCGATTCGCAGACAAGGGCCGAATCGGGGCCTATCCTCTCGAGAAGTGCGGCCAATCCCTCTCGCAGGTGGGACCTGAGGCAGCGGAGCCAGAAGACGCGCGAGGCCCCGGCCCGGAGCATACGTGCGGTGTCCTTGCCGCCAGACGCGTCTTCCTCCTCGGTGATGCAGAAGTCGCCCTCAAGCGATGTGCACACACCACAGCCTTGGCCGCCGCGGGGGCAATTCCCGTCGAGTTTCTCTATGGCGGTAACCTTTACGCCAACTATCTCACTGTCTCGTGCGTATCGACTGATGAGCGCGCAGGCGAGCTCGGTCTTGCCTGCGTTTCGCCCCGCCGAGCCGATCATGAACATAAATGGGAGAGAAATCATATTCCTTGCGCCTTGTTCTTCTGCTTATCCTTTTACGAATCGTGCTGCACTGGCCTTGAAATAGACCCAGATTGTCTTGCCAAGCTTAAGATTGAGAGACTCGACAGAATCTCTCGTCAAAAGGGCTGAGACCTTCACAGCCATTTGAACAGACACCTCAACGCCGAGTTTCGCCGGAATCATGTCGAGCACGGTTCCGGTGAAGACGTTTCGCGCGCTTGTGCGGGGGCGCTCATTCGAGATGGCGATATCCTGGCTGCGGACGATGAGACACCCAGGGCCGGGGTCGCTCTCTGTAAGCACGGAGAAGCGAATGCCATTCGGGCCAATGAACTCTGATAGTTGCCCATTGCGCTCGTGACGCTCCAGGGTTCCCCTGAAGAAGTTCTTGATGCCAACGAAGCTCGCAACGAACTCTGATGTAGGTTTCTGGAATATCGTTTCGGGATTGCCGATCTGCACGATTGTCCCGTTTTCCATGACCGCGATCTGGGAGGCCAGAGAGATCGCCTCCTCGTAATCGTGTGTAACGTGCAGAATCGTTTGCCCCCGTCTGTTCAGATCCCGAAGCAACGTGCGCACCTCCCAACGGGATGCTGGATCGAGCGAGGCGATTGGCTCATCCAAGAGGAGGCACCTGGGCTCAGTGGCAAGCGTCCTAGCGAGCGCCACGCGCTGCGCCTCGCCACCGGATAGAGTTTCAGGATTTCGGTTGAGAAGCTCTTCTGCGCCAACAGACTTGGCGAGTTCAAGGACTCTGGCGCGGATTTGGGAGCGTTTAAGCCCTTGGCAGCGAAGCCCGTAGGCAATGTTCTTGCTGACTGACATGTGCGGAAAGAGGGCCTGGTCCTGATACACAAGCCCGATTCTCCGTTTTTGCATTCTCTCTTTCGTTATCTCTCTGTCGTCCAAAAAGACGTGGCCACTGTCTGGGCGCATCAGCCCGGCGATCATTTCGAGAAGAACGGTCTTGCCCACACCGGAGGCTCCGAGCAGGACGAAGTACTCGCCCTCGTTCACCTCGAAGGACACATCTCGTATAGTGAACGGCCCAAGCCGCTTGGAGAGCTTTTCAACGGTCAGCATTTCCTCTCCTCTGTGCGAGAATTCGCAGGGCGATGAATATGACGAGGCAGACCAGCATGAAGAGGGCCGAGATGGGCCTTGAGTACTTCAGTCCGAATGCGCTGAAGCGCTCGTAGATGAGAATCGGGGTGGTCATGGGGTGGTAGGCGATGATCATGACAGCGCCAAACTCGCTCATCCCCCTGCCCCACATCAGCACGAGACCCGAGACGATCGCTCGCCATGCCAGCGGCACCGAGACAGTGAAGAACATTCGTAGGGGGGAAGCCCCGAGGCCCAGGGCTGCCTTCTCCAGCCTGTCGGGAACCGCCGCAAAGCCGTCGCGAGCGGAATTAATCAGAAATGGAACGCTCACGAACGCCATCGCCACGCCTATTCCCACCGGAGTTCCGACTATCTCGAAGCCCATCGATTCGGCCGCGCTGCCCAGCAATGAACCCCTGGCGACGACGCCCAGGATGGCGATGCCAGCAACAGAGTGGGGCACTATGACCGGGAGATCAACTATGCCACTAACTAGTCCCTTCAGCGGAAAGTCCTTACGCGCAAGGATGTATGCAAACGGAATGCACGCGACTGCAACCACCAATGTTGCGACCATCGAGACCCACAGCGTCAGCCATATACTCTCGCGCACCGCGGCGTCGCGTGCGGTCGCCACGATATCCCCGAACGTCGATTTGAGGTATATACCGAGAAGTGGCGCCACGATCAGAAGAAGGACAACGCCGCCAAGTGCGATGAACGCTAGATGCAGCCAGGATAGCTGGCCATTCGCCGCCGCAGTGTCGCTAGTCATTTTTTGTTACCTGCACCCTCCTCATGCTGGCTCCTTTGGGGCCCTGTAGAAGGCTTTCGTGCTGGCTTGTTGTCCGCTCGGGATGCCTGGCCCGGGACGGCGAATCGCCTGAGCTGCGCCGGCAGCTTATTGTATGTGGCAGTCGGAGACGGAACGACTGATGGCTGGCCGTTCTTCTCCATAATCGCCATGCCCTTGTCCCTTTCTAAGAGAAACTCGACGAAGGCAAGCGCAGCCTCTGGATTGCGAGCGGTTTTGGGAATCGTTACTCCATAGACCATCGGGGCGCCTCGCTTCGTGATCGTCTCTCCCGGACGTTTGCCTGAGACGCTAACGGAAACGGTGCTATAACGGCCAGCAAGGCTCGCCTGTTTCAGGTTAATCTCGTCCGGAAGCAAAACGTGCTTAAGCCCATGCTGCTTTGCCACCGAGCGGTAGATGAACACATAATCTATCACGTGCGACTCCAGAAGCGCCAGAAGGTCGGTCTCCTTCGGACGCATGAACCTCAGGTCCTTCATCAGCAGCTCTTTTGCCAGGCCAGGTTTGTTGTAGAACTTCTCGGCGAGCTTCATCGTCATAACCGACCGGTAGCCGCAAGGGTCTGAGTTTGGGTTTGACCTGCCGAACCTGGCACGTTTGTCGAGCAGAATCTCGAACCAGTTCTCTCGGTTGATTCTGTCCGACAGTTGAGACGCTGCGTTGTATGCAATCACCATTTCGTTCGACGCGAACTTGATGTCCCAGCTCGCATAATTGGGAATCAGAAGCGTGTCGATTACCGTGTAATCCGCCGAGGCCATCACGTCGCACGGCCTTCCCAGGTCGGCGATCTTGCGAGCGCAGGTCCTGCTGCCGGCCGCCTCGCGAATCACTTTCACCTTCGGATGCTCCCTCATAAACGCTTTGGCTATCTCGTCGAACGGGACGGCGAGGCTGCCCGCATGAAAGATCACGAGGTTGCCAGATAGGTCGCCGCTCTTCGGCCCTGCAAACGCCGACGTCCACAGAAGAACAAGAGCGAAAACCGTCAGCAAAGTCCCTCTCATGTTTTTCTCCCTTCCAGACTTTCAATGTGCGCCGCGAAGGCGCTTGAAATGGCTTCTTCAACATCAGAGCGGAACTCAGCATACGCCTGAAGCCAAGCCCTTCCCGCCTCGGTCAACTTGGTCTCGCCGCCAGAAATCCCGCCTCGGCTCCTCTGGACAAGCGACACGCCGAGGGACCGTTCGGCCTTCTTGAGATCGCCCCAGGCCTTGCGATAGCTCATCCCGAGCTCCGTCGCAGCCGCCCTCAGCGACCCTCTCCGAGCGATGGCATCGAGCAGACGCCACTTGCCGTCTCCGAAAGCACCCTCCGCATCCCTTGTCGAGAACCAGAGCTTGAACCTAGGCCGCAGACCCTCTGTCATCTACCCGAACCGCCTTCTCGGCTGAGCTCGCACACCCTCGACCATCAGCTCCATCTCCTACGAATTACCTCTTCAGAGCTTAACATTGAAATCAGCCTGGATTATCACGTCGTCGTTGATTCTCTCGCCCTTGGCGACGTTGCTTGGCCTGGTGAAGAACCCGGTGAGCTGAAGATTCGCCATCCTGAATGGTTGGTAACCCAGCTTAATCTTGTGGCCCTTCCGGTTGGCGTGCCCAAACGTCGCATCGCAGAAATCACCCGGTACGGCGTTCGGCTGGATGTATCCGTACTTGTAGCCTACTTGCCAATCCCCCTTCTTGATGCATTTGCCGACATTGAAAAAAACTCCAAACGCCGAATCCTTGCCGCCAAAATACCTCTCCTTCCTGGCGTCATCAGCAGTGTTGACTGCATAGTCCAGCGTTACCTTGAACGGTATCCCGCCGAACTTCATGCCTATCTGTCCCATCACATCAAGAACGTTGAAATCACCTGCCGCAAGCACATTATTATCGTCAACCGGGTTGCCATGCGCCGCCCGGTAATTCCTCTCAAACTCATCGAAATCGTAGTACGCAACGGCGGCCACGGCCCGGGCTCGACCCGCTTCAAGCCTCATCCCTGCCTGGCCGGCAAGCAGCGTCGAGTCGTGCCGCACGTCCATCTTAAACTCGTTGATAGACATCTCTGCAATTGTCACAAACGGCCTGAAACTCCCCTTAGCCAACGCAAAAGTCTGATACGCACCATCCAGGTTCACGTCCGAATCCCACAACACGTCAGTGTGGACAAAAGGGTTTTTCACCTTGCCGCCTGCCAGCAGAAGTCCCGGAATGAACGGCGGCCTATACTCGACATAAGCAAGGTCAATCCAAACCTGCTTCTTGTCGAAATTGGAACCCAGCGTCTCGCTCGTTGAGGTGGGCTCATCGCTCGAGCCGGATGCCAGTCTGAACCCAACCTTCAGACCCTCCTGCCTGTATTCCTTTGTGATCCCGAACCGGAGACGAAACCTCGCCCTGTGCCTATCGTTGTCCCGCTGTTTCCCATCAGCGTCCGTATATTCCCACCACTCGCCCTGGTAGCGAAGCTGGAAGTCGGCCTTGAACCTCATCCCCTCCAGCCACGAGAGGCCATGTTCCCTCATCCATTGATCAATCGCATGGCCTCCTGCAACACTCTTTTCTGCCGCCCAGATAGGGCCAGAACACAATATCACTATTATTGTCATCAGCGAAAAGACAATCGCTCCGACCTGCTCTCTTCTGTGCATCGACTCCTCACATTTTGTGATCATTCAGGTCTTGGTGGTCGTTCATCTCCAAAGTCTGGCAACGCTTACTCTTGCCCCCTGCGATTCTACCTCCCCGTCAATATCACTTGAAGCATCCCAACTGACAGTTGGAGATGCGGATGTTCCTCTCGTTGCAGACGCGGCTGACCTCGTGCAATGCCACTTTGAGGCGCTCCGCCAGCTTGAAGGCGTCAGCGCAGTTGAGCTTCCTTCGCCCGCCCTCTTCGTAAGACGCATCGATTACAGCAATTACCAGTTCGTCATTCGCCATGTTGCCTCCGTTACTCTTGGAGCTATTCTGGGACTGAACATCATCGACTGCATATTATCCACGACGTTGTTTTTCGATATATCGCACTCGACATATCCCCACCAAAAGAGATGGCCTGATAATCACCAGGCCATCCCTTTACGACTTAACTAAAACGCTCCACTATCATCTTGCACACCGACTTCATCCCAATCTCCGTTGGGCAGACATCATCGCACCGGCCGCAGACCATGCAGGTCTTATGGCCCCAACGCTCGACATCGGCGGCCAACTTGTGATGGATGCGCCGATGTGTCCTCTGCATCTGCCTGCCGGATGGATTGTGCCCGCTCGCCTCTCGCATGAAGCCGTCAAGCTGACAGGAGTCCCAGATTCTCTGGCGCACCATCTTGCCGTTTTGCTTACGGTCATAGACCTCGAAGCATGTGCAGGTTGGGCAGGCGAGATTGCAGCTTGTGCAGGCGATGCATCGGCTTGCGATGTCGTCCCAGAAGTCTTCTGGCACCTTCCCTGCGCGGATTAAGTCAGATGCCTTATCTATCGTATCCTCGTCGTCCGTTGGCAGAGCGTCCGATTCCCTGCTCAGAGCATCCATCAGCCCTGCTGGGGCTTCGGAGTCTGGGGCAACGAGCCGTTCGCTAAGTTGTCTGCCTTTGTCCGTGTAGGCCTGGACAACGAAGCGCTCCCCATCATAGATGAGCTCGATGTCGCACTTGCCTCCCGCTATCTTCATGAACTCGCCGTCCTTCCCGCACCTGCCCGAAACGCCCACCACAACCGAGCCGTCGCGCTTGTTGAAGTAGATGTCATCGCGGTAGTTCTCGGAGAAGAACTTGTCAATGAACTCGAGGCAGTCGAGGTCCTGAGCAGTGAAGCCGACAACCATGATCGGTTTTGCAACTGGCCCTGCCATCTGGAACTTGCTCTGCTCGTCAACCACGAAGACCTTGTCGAACTGCGGGAAAAAGACGCTTGTCGGTTTCTGGGGTATTTTGCCGCCCTCAAGCGCAAGTGGACCCTCTGAGAGACTTCCGAGCACCCGCGTCCCATCATGCAATTTGACCGGCACGTACACATCGAACTCGGTCTGAAGCGATGCGAAGAATGTTCTCAACTGTTCTGTGGTTGCTCTTTTCATCACACCCCCCTTATCTGTGCTGCGCACACTTTGTACTCTGGTATCTTGGCCACCGGATCGAGCGCGTTGTTCGTCAAGACGTTCGCCGCGCCCTCCTCGAAGTGGAAGGTCATAAACAGGTGCCCTGGGATGACGATGTCAGAGACCCTCGCAAGGGCCTTGACCTCGCCTCGGCGAGTAGAGACCATGACGGGAAAGCGATCGTGTATGTTGAGCCTCTTGGCGTCATCGGGGTGCACCTCTACGTATGGGAAACGTTCCTCGCGGTCCAAAAGCCGCGACCTCCGCGTCATTGTCCCGGTGTGGAAGTGGAAGTAGCAGCGACCAGTGGAGAGAACGAACGGATACTCATCGTCCGGCAGCTCCGCTGATGGCCTGTACTCAGCAGGACTGAAGAGCCCCAGCCCCCGGGCGAACTTGCCGACATGCAAGACTGGCGTTCCAGGATGGTCCCTGTTAGGACACGGCCACTGTAGGCCAACCTGGTCGATGCGGTCATACTGCATGCCTCCGTAGATCGGCGTAACCCGTGTTATCTCGTCCATGATTTCCTTCGGCGAGCTGTAGGTCAGCCCGTCGTAGCCCATGCGCCTCGCCAGATCAGCGAGTATCTCCCAATCCTGCCTGGCTTGACCCGGTGGATCACATGCCTTCCGGACTCGCTGCACCCGGCGCTCGGTCGAGGTGAAGGTCCCATCTTTCTCCGCGAAGCACGCTGCCGGCAGGACTACGTCCGCCAACTTCGTGGTCGGTGTCGGGAAGATGTCCTGGACAACGAGGAAGTCCAACTTCTCAAGCGCATCTCGAACGTGGTGTTGGTCTGGGTCCGACATCATCGGGTTCTCGCCCATGACATACAGAGCTTTCAACGTGCCGTCCGCGGCCGCATTGATCGCGGTCGTAACGGTTAGGCCCACGTTCCCAGGTAAATCCTGGACACCCCACGCCTTCTCAAACTTCGCACGCACCCCATCGTCGGTAACCTTCTGGTAGCCTGAATAGACGTTTGGCAACGCCCCAAGATCGCATGCGCCCTGGACGTTGTTCTGGCCGCGAAGCGGGTTCACGCCCGTCCCTTCTTTCCCAACGTTGCCCGTGAGCATCGCAAGGTTTGCGCAGGACTTGACGTTGTCAACGCCGTGCGTGTGCTGAGTGATGCCCATGGAGTAGATGATCATCGCCCTCTCAGCGCCTGCAAACATACGCGCCGCCTTCTCAACCTCAACAGGCGTGATCTTGCATATCTCGGCCGTCCGCTCCGGCGTAAACTCCTCCACAACCTCCTTCAGCTTGTCGAACCCCTCCGTCCGTGTCCTGATGAACTCCTCGTCCGCAAGGCCCTCCTTGATGATCACATGCATCAGGCCGTTCAAGAACGCCACGTCCGTCCCGTTCTCCCAGCGGATGTGCATGTCCGCAAAATTGGCAAGTCGTATCTTGCGGTTGTCCGCAACGATGAGCTTCGCGCCTCCCTTGACCGCGTTGATGATCCGTGTGCCGATCAGCGGATGCTGCTCGGTCGTGTTGGAGCCCGTTACCAGAATGCAATCGGCCTTCTCCACACACGAGATCGAGTTGGTCATCGCGCCAGAGCCAAAAGTCGCTGCCAGGCCTGCGACTGTCGAGGAGTGGCAGAGCCTCGCGCAGTGGTCAACGTTGTTGGTCTTGAAGACCGCCCGCGCAAGCTTCATCATGACGTAGTTCTCCTCGTTGGTCGTCTTGGCTGACGAGAAGAAGGCCACGGAATCGTTGCCGTGCGCATCCTGGACTTCTTTCAGTCGCGTAGCTATTAGGTCGAGCGCCTCGTCCCACGAGGCCTCGACGAGGTTGCCATTCTTTCTTACCAGCGGAACGGTCAGCCGGTCAGGGTGGTTTGCGAAGTTGAACGCATTCCAGCCCTTGACGCAGAGCTGGCCTTTCGAGACGACGTGGTTGCTCGAAGGCTCCACGCCGACAAGCTTTCCCTCTCCATTTGTTACGAGGTAGAACTGGCAGCCAGTGCCGCAATAGGGACAAGTAGTTAGTGTTCGTCTCATATTGCCCCCCTAAGTCCACTAATCTGGTTCAGCCAGAACACAGGCCCATCGAGGCAGCAGTAGAGATGCTCGATTGCGCAGTGCCCGCACTTGCCGACTCCGCACTTCATGTAACGCTCCAGCGACACGATGATCTGCTCCTCCGTCATGCCCTTCTTCTTCAGCTCGGCGATCACGAATTTATACATGACCGGCGGCCCCACGATCACCGCTATCGTCTTCTGAACGTCGATCTTAAGCGGTGGAATAAGGACTGTGATAAGCCCTATCTCACCCTCGTCAAAGCATCCGTCGCCGGGCACACAATCCACGGCGTATTTGCACGCAAATGCCGGCGACCGCGCCCAGTCAACGAGGTCCTCCTTGAACAACCTCTCCGACGGCGTCTTAGCACCATAGAGAATCGTTATCTTTCCGAACTCCTCCGGCCTATCCTGGCAATACTGGATCAGCGATCGCATGGGCGCAAGACCGCAGCCACCAGAGATGAGCAACAGGTCCTTGCCGGCCAGCTTCTCAACATCGAAAAACGTGCCAAACGGCCCACGGATGCCCACCTCATCGCCCTCGCTGAGATGATGCAGCGCCCCGGTCAACGTGCCGGCGTTGCGCACACCGAGCTCAAAATAACCCCTCCGAGTCGGCGAACTCGCTACCGAAATCGGCGCCTCGCCGTATCCCAGGATCGACAGCTGGATGAACTGACCAGGCTTATGGCCGAGCTCCTGCCCATCAGGCATCTGAATTCGGAACAACTTCTCCATGGGTGTCAGGTCTCTCACGGAGACGATCTTGCAGGGAATCGGCAGGTACAAATGCTCCGTCTCCCTGCGTAATGGCTTTGTGATGACACTCATAAGCTTAGTTCCTCAGCTCATTCTTCTTAAGCTTTGTTTTCCCTCAAATAAACATACCAGTAGCCGATGGCGACAAACAGTGCGCCTCCTACAATGTTGCCGAGCGTAACGAAAATGAGATTCTGGCTCCACATGCTTCCCCAGTTGATCATGTTCAGCTGAGCCTGGGAGAGCCCTGACGCGGCGACAGCCTTGCTGAAGCTCTTTGCATAGATGCCAGCAGGAATGAAATACATGTTAGCAACGCAGTGCTCAAAGCCGCTGGAAACAAACGCCATGATCGGGAAAAAGATCGCCCAGACCTTCCCAACAATGGTCTTGGCCGCAAGCGCCATGTAAACCGCAAGACAGACCAGCCAGTTACAACCAATACCCCTGAAGAAATAGGCCCAATTGTGGTTGAGGCCCTGCTGGACGCTAGCGACCTTCCCATAAGCTATCTTCAGCGCTGTCCCGCCTATCGCTCCGTCGAGAAGCCCAGATTGCGATGCAATCATCCATGCCAGAAAGATCGAGCCTATCAGGTTGGCGACGTAAACGACTGACCAGTTACGAAGGACGCCTCCCAGCTTGACCTTTCCATGGGCAAAGCCACAGCCAAGCAGACAATTGCCTGTGAACAGCTCTGAGCCCGCTATGACAACTAACATGAGGCCGACACTGAAGACTCCACCCATCGCCAGCTTCTTCAGGCCGAGAACGCCAATCCCAGTCCCAATCGTTGTGGCTAAATGCGCCCCGAAGCCAATGTAGACGCCAGCGAGCACGCCTAGCCAGGCCATCTTGGTGAAAGGCAAGCGCGACTTCGTCTCGCATACGCCAAGGAGGGATTTCGCCACTTCCGGTGGTGAATTGAAACCTGCCACTGCTTTCTCTCCTTCTTTTGGAGGTTAGTCTGACAACAAAGAAAACTTTACGAATAGATTAAGGCGAATCGCCTCGGTGCTATATACATCTTCATTAAAACGCTTAATACAATCCAAGGCGAATCGCCTTATTTCCTGCACACTATAAGCCATCTGAGTGGATGTCAAGCAAAGATTGCGAAAAACTTATCAAAGGTCTAAACACGCAACAACGAATAAGTCCTCCAAAATCACCAAGCCTATTTGTGCAGGATCGCGGAATGGCCGCCGCAGCCAAACTCGCCGACAGAAGTGGCTCCCTGAAGCACTCCAGGATGGAATGGACACCCCAATAATCAGATTAATGGCAAGGGAGATGGTGGGATGGACACGCTTTGCCGGTGCGCAGAGGCTATGACTTCGGAGGCATCGGTCCGTAAGTTACACCCGTTGGGTGAGTTTGGAGTG
>QMNL01000008.1 GCA_003647755.1 Candidatus Coatesiibacteriota bacterium | reverse complement strand
CCCCATTGGGGCCCGACCAAAGACCTGCCGGCAGCGACGATACAATATCCATGGGACGCCTCGTCCTCCTTGTTTGCCGTTTGGAGGCCTTCGCATCGTGCGCGCCAACATCGCCAAGTCCATGCAACACGGCCGCCTGGACTACTGTCCCAAGAGGCGCAACGTAGTATGAGGCGACCCATTCCAACAGCCTCAACATCTCTCGAGATAGAATCGGCAGTTGGTCGATGATTGATATGATCTCCTTGACAGACTTCAGGGAACAGTGCGAGGTGAGATGCATGATCACACCAACTCGCTGACGGCTTCGCAGCTGGACGATCACTCGCTTGCCGACCTTTGCCTCTTGCAGGAGGTCGTTCGGGACTGCATAGGTGAAGCACTTTCTGACGCCGAGGCTGAGGGCAACCTCCGCGTAAAGCGAGTACTTTTTAGCCTCTGGCATCAAGTCCACCTATGAGATGATATAGATACGTCGCATGCGCTTCAGCAGCGACCGATGCAGCGTAGAGCAGCTCTGGCTACCCAAAAGCGATATTGCCCCTATTTGGAGACCGTTCCGATATGAATCATACAGCTAGGCGCCCAAAATGCAAAAAGGCTGACCCCCACAAATGAGGGCCAGCCTTTCGCAATAAGTTGATTCGGCTATCTAACTCAGTGAGCTATCATCTGGTCCGGCTTCGTCTGGACGCCAACCGCCGCGCCGTTGCCGTGGCCTACGAACTGCCATACCGAGGGGGGCAAAACGGAAGCCATGTTGGTCAGCCTGATCGATGTAACCCCGTAACTCACGATGTTGCCCGTGTTGCTGTCCGTGATCATGCAAGTGATTATATACTCGCCGACTGCGTCATCCTTGGTGAACTTGTAATTCACAAAGTCGGCAAGGACAGACATGCCACCATCAAAGAACACCGAATTGGCGGACAGGAGCGAGAATGTGCGACCGTTGGGAAGCGTAGCCCACATCCGTGCGTCAATCATGGCGGTTTCGCCACTGTTGGAGGCCTCGATTGATAAGGCCAACTCATCGCCTGCTACGAAGTGAGACTTGTTCGCCAGCACATCTACCGAGATCGCAGAGTTGCCCTCAAATGGCGTGGCAGCAACCAGATTTGAGCGCTGCTCAACGCCAGAGTAGTCAATCGCGACGAGGCAGTAGTAATAGGTTACACCGTTGACGACGTTCTCGTCCGTGTAGCTGTAGAACTGTGGCTCCGCGGTTGTCCCGGCGCCTGGAATGAGCCCATGGTTCAGCTGCGCGAAACGACTCGCATTCAAGCTGGTGCTGCGCAGCAGCTTGAAGCCCAGGTTGTCCATCTCCGAGGCTGTCTCCCACGTCAGAACAACCCTGCCGTCTCCAGCGGACGCCTTGAACCAGGAAAGCTCTACTGCAAGAGAAACTGCACTGACCGTATTCGACAGCAGCGAGACGTTGCCACGATGATCAATGCTCGTCATTGCGAACCAGTACTCGGTGCTCTGCTCCGGCATCTGGAACTCGAACGCCTGGATCATGCCCGGCGTTGCCGGGATTATCTCGCTTGTGTCGAGCTTGGTCGCCGCATCGAACTGCGCTATCGTGTTGATAGGTCCGGTCTCGCTGTAACGGATGTCGTAGCTCGCGCAGGTGCCCGAGGTAGCGTCATATCCGTCGTCTGCCGGCGCTTGCCAGCTCAGTATGACCCCCGAACCAAACGTGCCGGTCTGTGCTTGAAGCGTATCGATTCTGCCCGGCGGGATCATGTCGGCGATACCAATGCCCGAAAGCGATACATTCACTTCAGGTGTCTCTGGATCGTCGGTCGAAACCGTGACGATCCCACTGATCGTGCCCATTGTGCTCGGCGTGAACGAGACCATTACCGTAACGGGTGTAACCGTTGAGATCGTAACTGGTAAAGGCACATTCGTCGTTACAGTGTAGGCAGGATTATCCGAGGTGATCCCTGTCAAGTTCAACGGAACCAAATCGCTCGTGTTGGACACAGTAAACGAATTCATCGCCGAGTGGCCGACCCAGGCCTCTCCAAAATCAAGCGACGTAGGATTGACGGACACATTCGGCGCCGCCTCGCCAACGCCAGACAGGGTCACATCATATACCGGATCAGCTGGATCGTTGCTCTCGATCGTCAACGTCCCAGTCGTCGCACCTATCGCAACAGGGTGGAATGATATATCCACGTAGAGCGCATTGCCCGGCTCGATCGTCCACTGCGTTGCAATCCCCGCAGGCGTCATCGTTCCCTTTGTTGCGAACTCCAGCGAGAAGCTCTCGTTGTTCTCAGTTATCGCTATGTTGCCGATCTCGAGGTTCGCGTCACCTGTGTTCGCTATCTCCAGCGTCCCCGTCGTCACCTCGCCAACGCGAAGCGTGCCAAAATCGGTCGAGACCTCGAGGTTGGGGAAGTGAACCTGCGGCGACTTGATGCCGACGCCCCAAACGTCGATGTTCCACTGCGGTGTGTCTGGATCGTCACTGTAGACCGTGACCACGCCTGAGATCGTGCCTACTGTGCTGGGAGCGAATCTGATGGTGAATGTCTTGGTCTCGCCGGTCGCTATCGTGGCACTTGTCGGGCCAACTATCGTGAAGTCCGTAGCGCCTGAGCTAATGTTCGTTATGGTGAGAACTATGCCGGTTGTAGCGCTGGTTGCCACATTCGCGATCTCGAGCGAGTAATCGCTGTGACCCCGCACTGGGGTGTCAGGGAACTCGACCTCGGTGTCCGTGTCGATATCCGGTGCAACGCCGTATCCCGACAGATCGAAGACCACGTCCCCGGTGAAGTCCGGATTGCTGCTTGAAAGCACAAGCGTTCCGTCAGTGGCCCCGACCGCAGTCGGATGGAACGTAACGGTTACGGTAGTCTCACTACCTATTCCGAGGGTCCCGGACGTTGGCAGCACGGCAAATGGAAGCGAGGTCGCAAAACTGTAGTCAAAGTCGGCCGTCGCGCTCGTTGCATTCTTCATAACGAACGACCACTCAACGGTATGACACACCTGAACCTTGCCAAAATCGTAACCTTCGGTCGCGTCTGCTGGCTCAAACGACACCAATGACTTCTTTGCAGTTCCGGAGACGTTCACAACGAAGTTGCCGTCAGGATCGTTGCTCACGAACGTTACTGTCCCTGCGTAGTCTGTCGCAGCTGCAGGACAGAACGCTATGACAAGCCCAACGGTTGCACCTGAACCGATCGTCGCTGGCGTGGACACTGAAACCTCGAATATCGACGGGTCGCTGCTCACCACGTCCGAAACCACCAGGTCGCCATGGCCGAGATTGCTTACGACAAAATCTGCGGGATGGCATGAGCCAACTGGCCCATAGCCGAAATCATAGCTCTCCGGCGTTACTGAGATATCCGGAGGGATGGCAGTGCCGCTAACATTGACAACGAAGTTCCCGTCAGGATCGTTGCTCACGAACGTTACTGTCCCCGTGTAATCTGTCGCAGCCGCCGGGCAGAAAGCTATGAGCACATCCGCCGTTGCACCGGACGCAACCGTAGCAGGTGTCGAGAAAGAGACCTCGAATACCGCCGGGTCGCTACTTACCACGTCTAAGACCGACAGCGTTGCATTTCCGTTGTTGGCAAGCGTGAAGTGCGCCGGCAGGCATGAGCCAATTGGCCCATAGCCAAAGTCGTAATCTAGCGGCGTCACAGAGATATCCGGCGCTACATCGGCCAGCAAAATCTGCGCGGAAAAGACCACTGCCAAAACCGCAAACACAACCATGAGCTTCCTCATAATCACTCCGTCCTCCTGTCCCTGTTCTCTAGGTTTAACTACTGAGACTAAAATCACATACCGCTTACTATAATCACTTCAGTGGTTTCTGCAATACCTATCTCAAAAAACCACCGAACACACTCTATCCCCGACAAGCCGCCTGTGCAAGGCGATTCAAGTCTCTTAAACGAACAATCAACACCTGATAATATGTCTCTTCAATTGTAAGTCAAGCCCTTTTTCCTGAGGAGTTTTCGTATTCACATGAGCGAGCCCGCTGCAGTTGGTGCGAAGCGGATGGTCATCTGGGGGGAGGGTGGTGGCTTTGGCTCGCGCCAAGGTTTGCTTGTGGAGCTCAGAACCTCCTTCAATCCATCCGCTATCGCGTAGTATTTGAAATCCTTGATAATGTTTTGGACGCGCTGCGAAGCGTCCAGCAACTTCCTCGTCAGAATCTGAAGCCTTGCCCGAAGGCCCAGTTTCAGGCTCACGAAACTCGCACAGGCCATCACCAAAGCCATCATATTGCGAAGCCCGTTGTAACTGCGAAGACGAATGTCCTCCAATTTGTAGTTCTGCTTAATGAATCGTATCGTCTCCTCGACACGCCACCTTGAAATATAAGCTCTCACCACCCACAGAACGTCCTTGAGCGTGGCCTTTATCTCAACGTTCGTTACCAGCAAGAGCGTCCCACCCCGCTCAAATCGAACCTTCACTAACCGAAACCACTCTTTCACGCCCGGTAAGCGAACTAGAACACTCCCAAACGCAATTTTCTCCAAACGCTCACGCCCGTTCCGCCTCTTCACGATCTCCGCCCTAAAACGCATCGCAACCGCAATATCCCTCGCAGAATCCACACCTCGACGCCACCTGAGACGCCGATTGCCGACCAACCGAACCACGAAGCGTTGCTTCAGCCCAAGTAACTCCTTGAACACATGACCACGATCAAAGCCCCGATCCATCACCCAAATCCCCCGACCTCCTAATTCGCTCGATACCTCCCGAAACGCATTCGTTATCACTGCATTCTCACCACCGCATCTCGGCGATGAAATCGAATACAACTCCCCCCACAACGGCAAAACATCACTCGACCCAACATCCGTGGCCACGATGTTCAGGTTCCAATACCCATTCCCAATCTTGCCGCTGCTGCCGTCTCGAACCCGACCAAGATGCTCCATCGAACGCGCATAACGCTTCTGAACGTCGCTCTGATCAACAACGAGCACCGTGTCTTGACCGATCCTCCTCGAAGTCCCCGCCACAAGCCACCGATTGAGGCTCTTCGACATATCTTTCTTTGAAAGGTTGCGAGAAATACGCTCCACGATATTCTCCAACTTCGTCCGATCCTTCAGGGCCCGACCGATGCTCGTCAACTTGATGTCACCTCCCTTGCAAAGCCCATAAAGCACTTCCGAGACCGCTCGCGAAGCCGCGGCTGTCAAGCCCGTGCACAATCCTGCAGCAAAATGCCGAATTTGAGCTTTCAATCTGTAGACCAACTTGGCATCATCTCCCATCGAGGTTCCTCCTATAGTTCAATTTGGCCTAAAAAAACATTGCCTCGAACTATATCAAAAGGGGAACCTCAATTCCACTTCTTTCTTCACCAAAACCAAGCCCCGGAGCCAACAACCCAACAACCAACAACCACAAAATGCGAAAACTCCTGGTATCGCACATCCCCCTCCGCCCTGTCAAACGCAAAATAGGTTTTGGGAACCTCGATCGGCTTTAATGAAATGTCTGTGCATTACGACTTGGTAGCGCAGCCGTGCCTCAATGGCATTCAATACCGCGTTAGTGAGAGGATAGAGGACATGGAAGTAAGGGGTGTCATTAGTGCCAGATAATTTGGGGTCAACGCGGGAGAAGTGTTGACCGGCCCCTGTCGGTCTGGGTTCTGTTTTGGGTGGCCGCCTTTCTGTTGAAAATTATCTTGACAAGTAGTGGATTTATCTTATATTGTTTTGTGAAAGAGGCCTTTGGCCTAATATCATTCAATTGAAGGTTGAGAATTTGGATAGTATAGACCTGAAGATTCTGTCGATGCTTCAAGAGGACTGTAAGGTGCCCCAGGTCGAGCTCGCCCGCAGCGTAGGACTCTCGCCGGCCTCGATCTCGGAGAGGCTCAAGCGGCTTGAGAAGACAGGCATTATTAAGTCCTACACAGCGATTCTGGACGCTCACGGTCTTGGAATCGACATCACAGCGTTTGTGTTTGTTTTCGTTGAGCACCCGAGGTTCGAGGCGAAGCTTCTTGAGCAGCTCCGTGCGGTGCCGGAGGTTCTGGAGTGTCACCACATCACTGGGGATTTCAGCCTCCTTCTCAAAGTGAGAACGCGCAACATCGAGACGTTTGAACATCTTCTTTTCCACAATATAAACAGCATACCCGGGGTGAGGCAGACCAAGACTACCATCGTGCTGTCTTCGCCGAAGGAGACGACGCACATCCCAATGGAGATACCTATTGAGAGCCCTAACGATAAAAAAGATAGAGGAGAGTAGAACAATGGCGTTCGCAAGGACTATAGCACCTACGGCCGTGCATGAAACGCTTGCCAGGTACATGCTTGTGGATGGGTTCGATCTCGTGGTTGACCTTGAGAAGAGCAAGGGGAGCAGACTTCACGATTCACGCTATAACCGCGAGTTTCTGGACATGTTCTCGTTTTTCGCGTCGAATCCACTGGGCATGAACCACCCTGCGCTTCGTGATAGGGATTTCCTGACGAAACTAACCAGGGCGGCTGTGCAGAAGCCATCCAACTCCGACATCTACACAGTGGAGATGGCGGAGTTCGTTGATACTTTCGGTCGAATCGCCATGCCCAGGCATGCCCGCTACCTCTTTTTTGTCGAGGGTGGTGGCTTAGCAGTTGAGAATGCATTGAAGGCGGCGTTTGACTGGAAGGTGCGCAAGAATCTGAAGGCGGGCATCAAGGGGGAACTGGGCACTAAGGTCTTGCACTTCCGCGAGGCGTTTCACGGGAGGACCGGCTATACGCTCTCCCTGACCAACACGGACCCGGTCAAGATTCAGCACTTCCCGAAGTTCGACTGGCCGCGAGTTGACAATCCTAAGATTACATTCCCGCTTGAGGGCGAGAACCTCTCCGCGGTTGAGGCCGCAGAGGACCGTGCTCTCTCCCAGATGCACGAGGCGTTTGTTGAGAACGATGGCGACATTGCGGCGATCATCATCGAGCCGATACAGGGCGAGGGCGGCGACAATCACTTCCGGCCAGAGTTTTTGCGGGCCCTCAGGAAGGTGGCGGACGACAACGACGCGATGCTCATCTTTGATGAGGTCCAGACTGGACTTGGCCTGACGGGCAAGATGTGGTGCTACGAGCACTTCGGCATGGAGCCGGATATTGTTTGCTTCGGCAAGAAGACGCAGGTGTGCGGGATCGCTTGCGGCAGCAGGATCGACGAGGTCCCTGATAACGTGTTCAAGGTCTCGAGCCGGATCAACTCCACTTGGGGCGGGAACCTTGCGGACATGGTGCGCTGCCAGAAGTTTCTTGAGGTGATCGAGGAGGAGAACCTCGTTGAGAACGCGGCCAAGATGGGCGAGAGGCTGCTTGAAGGCCTCAAGGCGATTCAGGGCAAGTTCCCGGGCACGGTCAGCAACGCTAGAGGCAGGGGCCTCATGTGTGCGTTCGATCTTCCCGAAGCGGCGCTTAGGGATAAGCTCTTCGGCAAACTATACGAAAACGGCCTGATCCTCCTGAAGACCGGCGTCCGCGGCATCAGGTTCCGCCCAGCCCTGAACGTTACGCCGGGCGATATAGACGAGGCGCTTGAGAGGCTCGAGGACTCGCTTAAGCAGATCTAGCCGCTCAGGCGGTTAGAGCATGTTTGAGCGCGTAGCACGGGCACGGAATTGTAGCTGTTGCCCATGTTGAGGTTATCAAGGGCCGGCGGGCCGTCCACTCCTACGAGGTGAGATGGCGGCGCTTGAGCTCCGCGAGCGCTTGCTCCACGGTATCTGTGGCGGTCTGGCTCGCAACCCAGCTCGTAAGCTCGGTTATGCCGTCCTCGAACGAGACCTTTGGCTCAAAACCGAGCAGGTCTCTGATTTTACTTATGTCCGCGAAGCAGTGCCGGATGTCCCCGGCGCGAAACTTGTTCACAACCTCCGGCGCGAGGCCCTCGACCTTTCCGACCTTGTCGATGAGGATGTTGGCGATGTCGAGCACCGATGTCCCCCTGCCAGTCCCAACGTTGAATACCTGGTAGTTGGCCTTGTCGCTCTCAAGCGCAAGCAGGTTCGCCTCGGCGATGTCCTGCACGCTGATGAAGTCGCGGCTCTGCAACCCGTCCTCGAAGATTATGGGAGAATGATCGTTCAATATCCTGCTGCCGAAAATGGCGCACACTCCCGTGTAGGGATTGGACAGCGCCTGCCTGGGTCCATAGGCGTTGAAGTATCGAAGCGCTACGGTAGGCAACTTGTAGGCAAGGCCAGTGCTGATGAACATCTCCTCGTGGTCCCGCTTGGTGATCGCATAGATCGAGGTGGGGAACAGCGGCTTCTCCTCGTCTGTCGGCAGTGGTTTTGCCACGGCTCCGCACCGGGGGCAGTGCATCTCCCACTCGCCCCTGGCCATTTGTTCCTCAGACCGCAGCTTAGGATAGATCACCCCGCACCGGGGGCACTCGTACTTGCCTTCGCCATAGATGGACATGGATGACGCCACAAGGACCTTTTCGACCTGATGCCGCTCATTTGCGAGAATGTCCAGCAGAACCGCACCACCCATCGTGTTGATCTCGGTGTAGCGAGCGATCTCATACATCGACTGGCCAACCCCGACCGCTGCGGCCTCGTGAAATATGACCTGCTTGCCCTTAATCGCCCTGTAAAGTGCATCCCTGTCCCTGACGTCACCCCTTATGAACTCCGCATCGGGATTGAGGTAGTCCGGAACCCTCTGCTCCTCGCCATGCACCTGCTTGTCGAGGTTGTCATAAACCGCAACCTCATAGCCCGCATCAAGCAGCCTATCAACCAAGTGAGAACCGATGAACCCCGCACCACCCGTAACCAAGACCTTCGTTGCCATTGCTCACTCCGATATGTTCTGTGTATTGAGAATCTCCAGTATTTCACGAGCTAGTTGTCGGGCGCGCTGAAGTCGGTTCGCACGCTGGCCGTTCTTAGTGGGACGAAGGGTCCCTGGCGGCTCGCTGGTCAGGCCTGAGAGCTTCTTTCTGGCGCCACTAACTGTATATTCCTCTTCATATAGCAGATGTTTTATCCTGAGAATCATCTCGAGGTCTTCTTGGCGGTATATCCTCTGCCCGGACCGAGTCTTCTGGGGCTTAAGAAGAGGAAACTCCTTTTCCCAATACCTCAGCGTCGGAACGTCCACCTCCGCCAACTTGCTGACCTCGCCAATCTTGTAGAACATCTTAGCCAAAACATATCACCCCACAAAAGACGGGGAACGCTCCCTATCTCGGAAAGAAACCGCCGCCCTGACGGAACCGCACGGTGAGCAACTCCGGAACCTCGACCGGCTCAGCCGTTGCCGGATGTCTCGTCGTCCTCCGCTGGCGCCTCCTCAGCTCAAACGTTCCGAATCCTCTGACCTTGACCTTCCCCTCGGCCAGCAGACCTTCCTCAATTGTAGCTAAGGTGGCATCTAACAGCTCGCGCGACTCGGCAAGCGAAAGCCCACCGTGCGCATCGCGCAAGGTCCGTGCCAGCTCTCGCCTGGTTAGCGTCTTCATTTTTCAACAGCCTCTCGTTTTGCCTCCACTAAGATCTAAAAATCCCAACCACATCCTAGCGTAGGTGCGTTGGCATTTCAACTGCGTCAGCTCTCAAGAATCAGATTGAAGAGGCGCCTCGCCCAATGAGAGTCCCTTTTGGGAGTGCGGCCGGGCTACCAGCAGGCAAGCCTGCGTTTTGGGAAAAGGAAGCGCCGCATTCGTGTCGTCACTCCGCAATCAGACCTACAACCCAGCTGACCTGACAGCCCGATCACTGTGTCCATCTATTCGCTTGACAAGACGGTGGACGCCTCGTTATATTTTATCATGTTGATTGTTTGACTAAGATATTTAGCGTAAATAGTTAGGGAGGAGGCACAAATGGCCAGCCCATATGGAAAACTTGCGAGAACGTCATGGCTTCGCGCCATTCTCTTAGCAGCTATGCTGCTCGTTGTCTTTGCGAGTTTTGTTTGGGGCGAAGTTCTGACGCCCTCAAAGCTCAATAAATCACTTCAATACTGTAAAATAGTGGCCTCAGCATCGTTCCCGGAATGGAAGAACGCAGATTTCACCGACCGGACGACATACTACGACTTGAGCGGCGTCCCGGTTGCTTACGTTTACTCAGTCAAGCGGGATAACGTCTACCTGGGTTATATCAATGTCAGCGCTCGGGATGATTTCTATCCGTTCTTCGAATATTCGGGCGGTCTGCGTCCGTCTTGGGGCCTTGAGAGATGTCTGGACACGGTCTGGGACATGGGCTACGAGCCGGGCGATGTGCAGTTCGTTTTCGCGCCACCCTTCGACTACCTGGTGAAGGTCAAGGCTAGAAACACCAAGGACCGCGATGCGGCAGATGGCATAGTGGTGCATCTCGGCAGTTTCAAGGTGTGCCCCAAGGCCGATGTGGCGGCTTACCTGGATAAGTATGTCAACGTATCCTTGGCCAACGAGGACAAAGTGAGGGGTTTCTGGCGGCAATATGTGTTGTCGGCTAATGGCGTCCCGCAATTGAAGCAAGGCTCCGATGTCCTGGTCGCAAAGATCATCAACTCCGAGGCGCACGATTACGAGTTCACGTGGTATAGGGGCTGCGGCCCGACCTCTATGACGATGATGTTCGGCTACTATGGTAATGCTTGGGGCTATAAGAACTTCTGGTTTGATGGTCCGGAGAGCTTCTCGTGGTGCGGGTCAGTGCCATTCACCATTCAGGAGCTTCACGACAAGATTGTCGAGTTCGGCCAGAACATAGCCGACAGCGAGTTCGGTCGCGAGGAGCTGGGCGGACCGGGCTATGATGGGTGCATATCCAATAAATACGGGATAAGTCGTGACGTTGCGGAGAGGACAATGCAGGAGACGGCCAAGTTCTATGGCTACTCCTTTACGACCGATCATTTGGACTATTGGGGTCGCGGCGTGTCTCCGGCGATAATCAGCACGCTTCAGCAGCAGATCGACAAGAACCATCCTGTCTATTTTGGGATCAGCTCTGATTACTCTGGCAATGGATGGAACACGCACGCAGTTCTGGGGGTCGGCTATAATTACTCGGCAGGCACACACCAGGTTATTGCGCACAATACGTGGTGGTGGTCGCACGGGAACAAGCCGCATGCAGCCATGGAGAACTTCGAGAATTGGTCGATCATAACAGCGGCGCCGCTGGGGTTCAGCAACAGCCCGCCGGAGCTCACGGAGCCATCAGTTTCTCCGCTTTCGGGGCCGCCTGGGACGGTATTTACGTTCAGTATTCACTACTATGACGTGGACGAGGCTGGGTTTTATGTTGATGGGGTGCCGGATTTTGAGCCGTTCCGAGCCGGAGACGACAACGGCGGGAACTGGGTCGGAGGCACGCTGCAGAGAGACTACAAGGGGGACCTGATAGCGAACAACGGCGTTATTGACTATGAAGGTTGGAACGACATGGGCGACCACTGCTCGGATGACACCTGGTATGCTGATCCGGATAGTGACCCCTGGCCGGACCCGAGCGACTGGTGGTCCTCCCAATACTCGCCGTTCAATCCGAAGGATGGTGATACCTTCATCGACCTCAACAACAATGGAATCTGGGAGTCAGAGCGTTTCGATGACGCCAACTGCAATGGCGTCTGGGACGGCGACAATGGTCCTTATGAAGGTTTTGTGGTGATCGACGAGGTGCCGTATCCGATGCTAATGCTTGCAGGGTCCACCATACGCTCGGATGCATACTACCAGGCGCAGGTAACGTTGGGCCCAGGTATCCACAAGTACTACTTCTATTTCAAGGACGGCAATGGCGGCACAGGCCGGCTTCCGGCCCGTGGAGGCACATACCAGAACGTTAGGGTCGGTGAACAGTATAATGCCGCTCCCGAACTCTCCGCCCCCGGCGTTTCGCCTCTGACAGGATCACGCATCACGTTGTTTACGTATTCGGTTCATTACTACGATCCGGATGGCGATGCTCCGGGGAACCCCTACGTGTTCATAGACGACGTCCCCTACCAGATGTGGCTGGCATCGGGCTCTGCGAACAACGGTCTTTACAAGTATGAGACATTCCTGAGCGAGAATGACCACCAATACTATTTCCAATTCAGCGATTGCTACGGAAAGACAACACGATGGCCGTCGGCCGGCCAGGTGAATGGGCCGGTGGTGCTTGGCGGTGGAGAGGTCCCGATGCTCTCTGACGGGAGCGTTTCGCCCAGGGACCCGCTGTTTGAGACGCCCGTCGCATACACCGTTCGTTACACGAGTCCCCACGACTATATGCCGATAAGTAAGACAGTGGTGGTCGATGGTTCACCGCATGAAATGTCCTTCCTAGAGGGCGTTACTGATGATGGCGAGACGACGACCATACCACAGCTTGCCAACTTCGCCAGCGGGGCAACCTACTACTTCAGCACCTCACAGCTTTCGCTGGGCAGCCACAGCTTCTATTTCAGCTTCATTGACGAGACGGGTGGCGCAGGACGGCTGCCGATGAAAGGTGTCATAACAGGCCCCGAGGTGACCGGGACCAACACGCCGCCCACTTTGAGTCGGGGAATGGTGGACCCCGCTTCGGGGACCGGGACGACGGAGTTTCACTTCAGCGTCAACTACTCGGACATCAATGGCAACCCCGCTGGAGAGGTGCTGCTGTATCTCGACGGGGACTCTTACCAGATGGACCTTCTGAGCGGTAGCGCTGCGAATGGCGCCTATGGAGTCTCAGTCTCCGGCCTTTCCGAAGGGCTGCACTCCTATTGGTTCTACGCCAAGGACAGCCTGGGCGCCGAGACCAGAACGCCGAGCGCCGGGGACGAGTTCGAGGGTCCCTATGTGAGCAAGAGCAACATACCGCCAGTGCTGGACAATCCGGTGGTCAATCCCGAGATGGGTGGGTTCTTAAATAGATACGTGTTCAGTGTTGATTACTTCGACGGGGATGGCGATGCGCCTCATCTTATGTCCATCTGGCTGGACGGCGAGGAACACGCTATGTGGCTTGCGTCTGGGCAGGATTCTGATGGCACCTACACCTATGTCGCATCGCCTGGCACCTTATTGGCGGGCGAGCATCACTACTATTTCTTCGCCAATGATGGCTTTGGAGGCACGGCGAGGTCTCCTGAGACCGGCTATTTCAATGGCCCGACAGTTACGTATCAGGAGGAAGCAAGCTTACCGTATTGGATCGTTGAGAAGAACATCTCTCCAAATATCGAGACGAGCGTTGTCCTGACCAACACCGGGGCCGACCCGGTCGATGTTACGGTCTCTCTCTGGAGATACAACGGTCAGCCGATCGCGCCGCATTCAATACAGGTTGCCGGGCACGAGACGAAAGTTTTGAAGGTCTCCGATATCCCCGGAGTAACCGATTCGGATACTGGGAGTGGGAACCTCACCTGGACAAACGGGCGACTGGTTGTGTGGGGCAAGGTCAACGCAGGTCCCACTATCCCCCTTGACCTCGCGGGCGCGAGGCCTGGCCCGCTCCATCTGCCGTTTTGGCAGGTCATCAGGTATGAGGACGGCACGGTCAAATATGACACATTCATCGCGCTGGCCAACCAGTTCGATCGTGATGTGAACGCGGAGATCACCCTTCTCGATGAGTTTGGCGCGGAGATAACAACGACACACTTGCAGTTGGTGCCTTTCGGGATTAAGACCTTTCTCTTCTCCGAAGCAGTAACCGGGACCAGCATCGGTTCCGCCAAGCTGGTCTTCAGCGACCCGGTGAGAGTCTGGGCGGTTATGCTCAACAGGGTGAGAGGCGGAGGATTTGAGCTGCCTGTTCTTGACACTGGCGAGGCGACGCCCTATCTGCTCCCATCTTGGAGGAATCAACCCGCTTTCAACCTCGACACCTATGTCGTCTTCGCCAATCTTGGCGATAAGCCTGTCTCGTCCCAGATCACTTTCTACGATGATTTAACGAACATCCGGGGCGCCGACCTTGCTACGGTGCCGGCAGGCGGAATGAGCGTGATTCAAGCTGGGAGGTGCACCGTCAGCGGGGAGACTGGTTGGGCTCGAGTCGTTTGGCCAACGAACGAGGATGTAGGCATCTTCGCAGTCTGGCTGGACAGCAAACGGTCTCAGTTCTATCCTGTTCCACCGGCCAAGAGCTTCACGCCGCCAATGTACATCCCGTATTGGGAGTTTGACGCCCTTCTATACAAGGATACTTTTGTGTGGATTCGCAACCCCAATGATGCGCCGGTCACGGGCAAAGTTTCGGTGAACGATCAGCGTGGTTTCCTTGTGGGCGAGGTTCCATTCGGCTTGATGCCCAACGGCCTGTTCGGGATGGCGGTTAGCACGCTGGACACCGTGGGGCACGGGTGCTTGACGATTACTGCGGACGCTCCAATGCCTCTGGTTGCCTGGGCGATGCTGTGGAACAGCTCCAACGGCAATGGATGCCTCATAAAGGCGCAGAAGGCCTTTGGTCAAACAATCGAGTAACTCATTCTTTTCTCCTATTTTTTGTCGCAGAGGCCGTTCCACCTGAGGGCGGCCTCTGCGGGACTGGTGTCCTGGGTGGCGCAACAAGTTCTCAACCGCGGTAAAGACAGTTCGGTAGGCTGGTGCGCATAACCTCGGTTCGATTTACGGCGAGCTCACATTCACTGGATTGGATGCCAAGGCAAGTTCTGCCAGAGATCGCCTTCGCAGGAAGGTCAAACGTCGGTAAGTCCTCGCTGATCAACTGCCTTGTTCAGAGAAAGCGCCTCGCCCAGGCAAGCTCGACCCCGGGGAGGACGAGGTGTATTAACTTCTACAACGTCAACAATGTCATCTGCCTGGTCGATCTGCCCGGGTATGGCTACTCAAAAGCATCTAAGACGCTCCGCGCAAAACTGGCGCCGTTGATAGAAGCATACCTGTCATCCGGCCGCCCCTCATTGTGCGTCTCACTTGTGGACTGCAGGAGGCCACCCGAGAGGTCGGACGTGTTTCTCTGGCAGTGGCTGGCCGCGCACAACGTCGCGTTCGTGGTGGCCGCGACGAAAGCCGACAAAATATCGAGGTCAAAGCACAACGCAGCCGTCGAGGCAATAACTGGCGCGATCGAGGGCCTCCAGAGCTCGCAGGTCATCCTCTTCTCATCAAAGACTGGGATGGGAAGGGCGGAGCTTCTGAGACGCATTTTCTCTCATGCCAAGAAATGACATCCGCAAGAGACATCGCCTACGAGGTGCTTCTGCGCATCCAGACCCAGCGGAGCTACGCCGACGCGCTGTTAGATGCGCTCCTCAAGGGGCAGAAACTGCCTGCAACCGAGAGGCGATTCGCCAAAGCGCTCGTCTTTGGCACGCTGAGGAACCGCACGCTGCTTGAACACTATCTTATGCAGGCCGGGCCGTTTCAGCCCGAGAGAACTGACGTGCGAACCGCTTCGGCGCTCAGGCTCGGAGCCTATCAGGTGATCTTCATGGACAGGGTGCCTGATTCTGCCGCTGTCAACGAGAGCGTCCGCATCGTCAAAGACCGCTGCAAGCGGCGCAAAGACGCTGGCTTTGTGAACGCCCTGCTGAGGCGGCTCGTCCGCTCCAAGTCGTCCCTGAAGCGCCCCCAAGTCGCATTCGGGGCTGATGAGGCGAAGTTCGTGGAGTCGGCGGCGGTTGCGTTCTCTTTCCCTGAATACTTGGTGCAGAAGTGGCGCCATAAATTCGCGAGAAAGGAGCTCGTGGCCCTGCTCTCGAAGTTCAACGAGCCGCCTGTCAAGGCCGTCCGAGTGAACATCGCCAAGATAACAGTGTCCGAGCTTTCTGAGAGGCTCGCCAAGCGAGGCTTTGACGCGCAGCATTCCCCAGTATGTCCCAGTGCGCTCAGGCTCTCGGGGCCAGGCCCCCTCGAGGAGACCCCGGAGTGGCGCGAGGGCCTGTTCACCGTTCAGGACGAAGGACCACAGGTCTTGAGCCTGCTCGTTGGAACCCTAGGTCCGCGCTCGATAGTTGATGTCTGCGCCGGGGTTGGCCAGAAACTGACGCTGCTTGCGGAGCGATTTCCAACCTCTGTAGTTGTCGGAAACGATATTCACTTGAGAAAAATCCAGCAAAGCAGGGAGCAGGCGAAGAGACTCGGCCTCAAGAACGTGCGCCTCGTCGCTGGAGACCTTCTCTCTCCATCATTGAGACCAAAATCCTTCGACCTCGTCATTCTCGATGCCCCGTGCAGCGGCACCGGCACAATCCGCCGGCACCCAGAGATAAGGTGGCGCGTGCGGACCTCGCACCTGAGAAAAACGGCCAACATGGCGCTCAAGATGCTCGAATCGTGCACGCAACTCGTCAACCAGTCAGGAACGATAGTCTATTCCACGTGCAGTCTGGAGCCTGAGGAGAACGAGCACGTCATCAAGAAGTTCTTGAGCCGCAATGCCGACTTCGAGGTCTGCCGATTGCCCGAACTCCCTGCGCCGCTTCGCAGGTCGGTGGGCGAGTTTGGCCTAACGTTGCTTCCGCATTTCTATGACTGCGACGGGATGTTCTTCTCACTCCTTCGGCGCAGCACGGCAGGGTGAGCACCCCACATTACCACTGGGG